>JAFDHD010000020.1 GCA_019308995.1 Deltaproteobacteria bacterium
AAATTAACGGGCCAAGAATGCCGCGATGGCTTTGGATAAAAAAATGGCTGAGGTAACAACATTAGCGCTAACCAGTATCATGGGCGATCAATCTGCTGAAGACATCTTTAACAGGCAAAACCTTGGCGCGCTGGCTGGCAAAAAAATACTGCATGCCCCTTTTGAAGCCGAACATTGGCATTCTCCCCTTATTTCTTATCTTTTTCCACCCTCTCAATCTCACGCTTTATATACCATTCGGCCTTCCGGAGATCCTTGACCGTATCGGCATTCTTGGCCCGTTAATTTAATTCACCGGAATTAAAAAAAATCGTTCGTGATAATTACTGTGCAGTTTTTGTGCCAGTATCTGAATGGGTTTAGGCGCTATTTAGGCGGGGTTTCAAAAGAAATTGGCTTAAGAGCTAGGCAAATTTGACACCTTAGGCAAGAGTTTCCGGCTGGCTTAAGGCTCTGTTTTCAGACTGCGGATCTCTTCGCGCTGTTTTTGGAAGATATAATGAACGATGGTGTCCTGGTCTTCAGGCAGGATGTCAATGAACTTTAATCCGAGCTGATATTTGACCTTTTTGGTATCTTGGTCTGTTTTGGATTTCGCCCAGAGCACCTTGGCGGCTATGTCCATGATTCGCTGAGGCTGGTTGGGCAGCATGAGACCGATTTCGAGAAAGGCGCCTTGAGTAATTTTTTTTGCGGTGGTGATACTCAGGCCGGTGGCAGAAATATCTGTCACCCGGCCTTGGTGGCGGTAATCCTTGCGGCCGATCTTTTCGCTCAACAGGCCGATGAGATAATTGAGCTTCCTGTCCATTTGGATCAGGAAAGCCTCAAGCGGGTCATTTTCATTCAGTTCCAGACCTGGTTCGGGTTTTTTAAACATGGCGGAGACAGGACTTAAGGTGCGCATATAGGAATCTGCGTCTTCAAGAATATTGAAACCCAGAGCGCTTCTTATGGGCACCCGGATTTCTACTCGGCTGTCTTGGTTTTCAGGCATGAACGGCTCCCTTTAACGGCGTCTTGATCATAAGATCCTCGACGGTACGAATGGTATTCCGGCCATCTTCCTTGGCCTGGTATAAGGCCCGGTCAGCCAGGCGGACCAGGTCGTCAGCCTGCCTGACATGGGAAACGTCACTGGCGGCCAGACCTTGGCTGATGGTCAGTCTCAGCGGGACTTCCCTGACGAGAATCGCGGTTTGAGATATCTTTTTTTGAATACGCTCTGCCAGGAGCAGGGCTTGATCTTGCGGAGTATCCGGGAGGATGACCGCGAACTCTTCCCCGCCGAACCTGGCCGGGATATCAGTCTCCCGGGCGCAATTGGCAATGATATGAGCCACGGTTTTAAGCACTTCGTCGCCAGTTTGATGTCCATAACGATCATTAACAGACTTGAAGTGGTCCAGGTCAATCATGAGTAGCGACATGGGTCTCTGGTGGCGCCGAACCCTTTTGTATTCCTGATGGAGGTTCTCCTCAAAGGCTCGGCGGTTAAACAAGCCGGTTAAGGGGTCTCGTGTGGCCAGATGCAGGGCCGCTTCATGTTGGTGAGCGTTGTGCAAAGCTTGAGCTGCCTGCATGACCACGCTTTCAAGAAGCAGCCTTCGGTCATGGTCTGGTTTCGGTTTTTTTAAAAAATAAAGGGCCAGCAGGCCGTTTTTTTCTCCAGCCACAACCAGAGGCAGGACAATCTGATGCGGAGGACGCCGGGATAGGGGGCGGGCTGGCTTGATTGGCTGCGCCAGATGGTGAATTATATCTTCTGAAGAGAGGTCTCTTTCCATCTGAGGCATCAATTCATCGGCCAGGCGGCTGGTCAGGGCTGGACTGAGGCGCCGGCTGGTATAAAAAGTCGCCTGATCCTGGGGCACGAAAGCAGATATGATAATGGTCAGATCAGGCTTGACCAGCCAGGCTAAGGCTCGGGTCACCAGGTCGAGGATGGCCTGAGTTTTAAGGGTTGCGCTCAGATCGGTGCTCAATTCATAAAGAAACCGGATTTGTTTTGTCTTTTCATTGAGTGCGCCCCTTTCTTTGACCAGGAGCTCCTGGTTTTTTTTCAGCTCAAGATTGGCCGACTTCAGGTCGTGGGTCAGCTGAAGGATCTCGCGAAAGGCTTCTTTATTTTCCAGACCCATTTCGATTACCGGTTTCAGTTTCTCAAACTGCACAGGTTTTGACAGGCAGGCCAGGGCCCCTGCCATAATCCAGTTCATGGAATGATCCAGGTCAGCTTGCCGGGACATAACGATAATGAAACTATCCAAATTTCTGGCTTCAATTGCCTGGATTAGATCGGTTGGCGTCAAACCATTGACTGTTTCATCCAGAATAATCAAGGCTGGCTCCAGGTTTGAGAAGAGGTTCAAGGCGCTGTCCGCGTCGGCCGCAGAAAACACTTTAAACCCCTGGGCCCTAAGGACCTTGGCCAGATGATCCCTGTGGGAGTTTTCAGGGTCAACGATCAAGATTGAATCCTTTTTCAAGGGAAAACTCCTCTATGCATTTTCTTCTTACCATAAAAGGAGCATTTTTTGTGCCAAATTTTAGCATCTATTTGAATCGATTCAAGGGTATAAAGTCGTCTCAATTGCCTCTGCCCGGCCGTTACGGAGGCAAAGGAACAGTTCCAGGCTCGGCAAGGAGGTAATATTAGAATTTGCATTAATAATCTGCATGTTAAAGGAAGACATGATTTGAGAAAACTTGATGAGGCAGGAACGGCTGATCAGGAGGCCGGACCCGCTTCAGAGCGTGCATCTGCTGGCGCTGGTCAAAACTGCCAATGTGGTGCTTGCCGCTCTAGGTGCGAGGTTCCCAGTGTTTTATTATACGCATAAATACCTCCCCAGGGTGCAATATTCTTTAAAGCCTATTTGGGAATAAACTCCCAGCCCTAGCTCAGATGCCTGCAGGACCCCGATGCGGTAGTTCATCTGCCGGGCTTCGAGCAGAGGAATCAGGGTCATGGCGGTGCCAATTCCCCGATGCCGGGCCTTCTTCATTGTCGCTATGTAATACAGGCCAGCCACACCGGCCCCTAAAAAGAGCGTGGCCGATGCCACAGGCTCTCCGTGCAGCCGGCCGACATAGTGCCGCCGCGGATGATTTTTCGTCAGGCCCAGGGCGGCGAAGTGATCGAAGAGGGCTTTGGCCACGAATTTTGGTAAGTTAAAGCCATTCTGAACCGCGCCGGTCCAGTGTTTTAAATCCTCTTCATTTTGGACATGTTCGATACTCAATCCTTCTGGCAGAGGCGGATTATCATTGAGCGTTTCCATGTCTAGGGCCATGCCAGGCTGCTCCCCGGCGAAGACAAGGCCGTGAGCTTGAAGATAATTTCCCAGGTCCGGAGGCTGAGAGCAGGGGCCGGTCCACCACATCATCGGTATGTTCCGGTACTTGAAATAGCTGATCGTCTCCTCGATTCTTTCATGAGCCGTGTCCTGAGAAAGTCGGGCGCACAGCACTCCATTAAAGATAGGGTATGGAATGCCCGTAAAAATCCAGGTCATGTCCGGGTCCGTGTGAAGTTCCGCTCCCTCTCCGCATCCGAAGCTGGTGTGTTCTTCGATCTGGTTGGCGTCAATGGCAGTACACAAGGCGCCTGACGCTAAGTCTTTCAATATTTTATTCATGCAACTGCCTTTCTAAAACCAGGCAAAGGCAAGGAGGGACCTAGACGGCATATCATGTTTAAGTCCCTGCTATTATAGCGCATGGTTCGATAATGTCCACGATTGTTCGCAAAATGGAATGAAGAAACTTAAGGGAGCTAAAGTCAAATTCAGGCAGACATGGCCTTGGAGCTAGGCTGGTATTTTTTTATGTAAATGAACCGTGGCTGAATTGGGCTGGTTAATTAAAAACAGTAGGTGTTTCAGACCGTGAGGTCAATAACATGTTCGATCATCTGCTGCAATCGGGCGGCCACTTTCAGGCTCGCCTCAGGCGGAATGATCCTGATGATCTGCTGAGTCTCAATGTTGATCACCTTAATCACGGTTTTACCTGTGGCCTCATCCACTGAAAATTGCAGGCGGAAATTTGCTTGAAGGGCATATACCTCGAGCGTCGCGGTCATTTTGTCCCAGTTTTCGGCTTTAGCCTGAGGCCTGGGTTCTGATCGCGTTGCCTCTGCCGTCATATTCGGTCTGACGGAGTTGGTTATGGCTTGAATATCGTTCACTTGCCTTATCCTATAGGATACCCACCTGTTCATACCTCTTATCGGTCTTAATCACTTAGAACTTAATTTTTTTCTTACTTAAATCTAAGAAAATTCAGCGTCTCTTTTAACCTCACGGGCCATGGTGGGCCGAGGATGCGAGATGGCATCCGGCTGGTCTGGTTAACGCTTCAGGCATGCTCTCAGAATAATGGCTAATCTTAGCCCTGGCGCTTAAGTTTCACGGCTTTATGGCCGATAAGAGCTTTGAAGCACGATCAGCAATTTATGGGAAAGAGGGAGGTGTGGAGTCAGGTGTGTCCATCGCTGATCACTGGCCTTTAATATGAATTAATATGAATTAGGCAAGGATGCCGAATTCTCTCGCCTTTGGCGGGAAGACAAACCTTCATGGAGGAATTAAGTTATGGGTTTAGTTATTAATCACAACCTGATGGCCATGAATGCGGCGCGCAACCTGACCACGATCTATAAATCGCTGGCCAAGTCAACAGCGGCCCTTTCTTCAGGTCTTCGGGTCATGTCTGCCGCGGATGACGCGGCTGGGCTGGCCGTCCGCGAACTGATGCGGGCCGACATTGCAGTGCTCAATCAGGGCATGAGAAACGCCAGTGACGCCATTTCCTTGATCCAGACGGCTGAAGGCGCGCTTGGCGTTGTTGATGAGAAGCTCATTCGTATGAGAGAGCTGGCCGAACAGGCCGCCACCGGTACTTATACCACGTCCCAGCGAGCAATAATGAACTCCGAGTATCAGGCCATGGCCGCTGAGATTGACCGAATCGCCAGCGCCACGGATTTTAACAATGTCAAGTTGTTAGATGGTTCTCTGGCGGCACTGCACGGTGGCAGTGGTCTGAAGATCCATTTCGGTACTGGAAATAGTTCGGCCGAGGACTACTACTATATTAAGGTCGAGGACATGCGGGCCACGCCTACGACCGGACTGGGCGTCGGCACGACTGAAACAACGAATGTGGACGTCTGGTACAACGACAACGTTTACCTGGGTGCGGCCAACTGCGCTGTCTCCACCACGAACGGCTACCTCTTCTTTGCTTATGACTATGACGCCAGCCGCACCACCGGCTCGGCCGTGAGCACGGAACTGGGGAACATCGTTGGTATGTACCAGGTTGCCAGCGCTGCAACCGAAAGCGGCGCTTTCGGCCTGAACGCCCTGGTGGACGCCATTAACCAGGGAACAGCCGCACGGGTGGCGATAAATTTTGATTACAGCGACCCGGTCCAGGCCGGTTCTTCCCTGGCCGAGGCCTTCAATATTACTTGTGCCGCTCCTATGCATTTTTCCATGGGCGATGTTAAGATCGCGTTATATCAGTCTGCTACTGATTTCGTGGATAGTGATGCAGACATCTCGATCGATGCAGGTACTCCTACGGTGGCTGATTTCATGGAGACGATCACCTCGGCCATCAATACGGCCGATGGCAATGTCTTTGCGGTCTGGGACAACACCTCGTCTGGAAACGCGGTCATGGTCTTTGCCAAGGAGGCTGGAGCGGCCGGAAACGGTTATCAGGCCTGGGAAGATGCTTCTGCTACTGGCGTGACCTTCAAGTTTATTGGCGATAATATTACTACGACTTCAGCCGCCGGGGGAATCACAGAAGGAACGTTCTCAGGTGGCGGTGCGAGCTGGGTCACGGCCTCGGTCACCACGGATGATGACGGCCGCTATCGGCTCAGGATAGACGGTAATGCCACCGGCGCCGGTCATGACATGATGTTCTATGAAGCTGCGGATGCCACCGATTACAATGGCGGCGGAATTTGCGGGGCCAGTACCTGGATCGGCGCTCTGACCGCGTACGACGACAGCGCCGCGAGCGAGTGGATCCAGCTCACCGACTCCAGCGGCGTGAGCGGATTCCTGAGCGATCCTGGTAAGACCATTCTTACCCAGTCTGCGGCTCAGCTGGCTTTGGGTCAAATTACCTTGGCTATCAATAGCAAAGACAACGCTCGCGCTAACCTGGGTGCTTTACAAAACAGGCTGGAGAACACCATCACCCAGATCGCCATCCAGGCGGAGAACCTGCAGGCGGCCGAGTCACGTATTTCAGATATTGACGTGGCCCTGGAGATGACTGAATTCACCAAAAACATGATCCTGGCCCAGGCGGCGACATCCATGCTGGCCCAGGCGAACGGCTTGGCCCAGTTGGCCCTCTCGGTGCTGGGTTAAGGCTAGAAGAGGCTAAGAGAAGATCACCTGATCGAACTTTAACTCTCAACCGTCCGGGACGGGGGAAAATATTTCCCCGTCCCGGGCGCCTTTTCCCGCCGCCTCAGGAAAACACCAAAGGGTTCGACCCTTAATATATAATCAGTACAGTAAGTTAACCTGTTAATCACTGAGACTGCCTTTTTGGTACGGCCTTTGCTCTATCAAGGCAAGAGAAAAGGCCTCTTTCCCATTCACAGTCAAAACTTGGCTGCAAGGGAGAAGACAGGGTTAATTTATAACTGCGGAGACGGTAATGCCCGCTGATGTCAGTCTCACTGGCAGTAATGTCAACTACCTCTCAGGCTCCATTAAATGGACCGGCCTTGGTTCAGGCGTGGATTTTGCCGAAGTTGTTGACCAGTTAATCGCCATCGAACGGATGCAGATCAACAGCCTGGAGCTGTGGAAGACCTCCTGGCAGGACAAGACCAAGTCACTCCAGGGCCTCAACAGCCGCATGGCCGCAGTTCTTGATTTCTGTGAAGATTTTGACTCATTCGAGGAGTTTTACGTCCGAACCTCTTCCTCGTCCAACACCTCGGTCGTGACCACGACCAACACCTCAACGGCCATACCCGGCTCGCACACAGTGGTTGTCGGTGAAGATATCGTCGGCCGGGTGGCGACCCGCAGCTTTGAAGACGGTGTGGCTGTGGGTGGAAATGCTGCAACACAATTGCTGATCCGGGTGGGCGATCCGAACGATTCCGGGACCTGGCAGACAGTGACCCTGACCGAGGGCGTGGATTGGGATCGCGCCGCTGACGATATTGATGATCTGGCCACGGCCATAAATAACAAGGATGACGCCGGGGCTGACATCCTTGAGACGGTGCAGGCGGTGGAGGACAAGACCCGCAGTGGCGACACCTTTAAGCGCCTGATCATCACGGCCAAAGACGGCGGCACGGCCAAGCAGCTCTGGGTGGAACAGCCTGCTGGCATGGACCTGTTTTACGAGGACACCACTTACAAGACCTCGATTGACGACCCTTTCTACGAAACTAACTGGAATAATACCGGCGGCGTGGACCTCGGAAAGCAGGGAACCTATACCGGCAGCACTAATAAAACCTTCACCTTTATGATCAATACCACCGGGAAAGTAGGACAGGAAGACATAAACGTCTCCTGGGCCGACAACGAAGGCAACAGCGGCACCTTTGTCGTGGACGACTTTGACACCTATGATGTCTTTCAGGGGGTGCAGGTGGAGTTCATTGACTCCACCCCGGGGGACGACTCAGACGATACGGTCTATGCCGCCGACTCTTTTACCATGAACGTATATCACACCACGCTCCAGGCCGCCCAGGACCAGGGACTGGCTCAGGCGGAGCAGCGGGTGCACTCAGGATTTATTGACCTCATCACCCCGGTGACCGACACGACTCAAACATTCACTTATTTATATGAGGGGGTGCAGACAGACATTAATGTTTCGGCAGGCGCCAAGCTACAGGAACTGGCCAATTTGATTAACGATGACCCAAATAACCGGGGTGTCCAGGCCACCATCATCAATGATGGCACCAGCACGACCACGGCCTACCACCTGGTTCTTACCGCCCAGGAGACTGGGGCTGAACATACCATCACCGGTATCACCGGGACCCTCGACAACTTCGACTGCAGCGACTCCGATTTTACCATCACCCAAAAGGCGACCGACGCCATGCTCAAGGTAGACGGGTTTCCCAGTGCCTCCTGGGAGTACCTTCAGCGTTCTACCAATAGCGTCTCGGATATCATCACTGGAGTGACCCTGAATCTCCAGAGCTCAGGCTCAACCGTGGTGACCGTTTCCAACAACCTAACCGCGGTCAAGACCCAGGTCGAGACCTTTGTCAATTCTATCAATTTTCTCATGGACTACATCCGCGAGGAAACCAAATATATCCCCGAAACCGGCGAATCCGGGATTATGATCGGCAACTACGCCTTTACTCTTGTGCGCAGCGTTATCGGTGACTTGCTGTATCCCGAGGGCCTGGACAGCGATGTTGATCCATACGTCCAGCTGTCCCAGATCGGGATCAAGACGGATCCAGACCAGAATGGTAAATGGGTCATAGATTACACGGATTTGAATAATGCTCTTAATGATGACTTAGAGGCCGTGGCGCGTCTTTTCGTTGAAGACACTGATAATAACAGCACCGGCGTTTGCGCGCGTCTGGTAGAAAAGCTGGACGAATTGACCGACTCAGAAGATGGCATCGCCATCGTGCTCATTGATAACTACAACGGGATAATCAAAGGCATAGACGATAAAATAGAATATGAAGAGAAACGCATAACTTTACTCAAACAAAGACTCAATGAAAAATTCGCCAGACTCGAAGAACAGCTGAATATACTTAACGGTGAGCTGGCGTTTCTGGAAGCTCAGCTGGACAATCTCCCTAGCGTCGGCGGCGCGAAAAAGAGATGATAATGGTTTTTAAATATTACCTGTAAGTGGAGGTGAGTGTGAGTATGAGTGGATACGGACAAATGCAGTATAAGCGAACTCAGGTAACCACCGTTGATAAAGGCCGGTTGATTATCCTGCTTTATGAGGGAGCGATCAAGTTCATCCGTCAGGCCAAGGAATGCGCTGAATCCGGAGATATAGAAGGCAAAGCGAATAACATCAACCGGGCCATGGATGTCATTGCCGAGCTCAACCACTCGCTTAATATAACTGACGGCGGGGAGATAGCCGCCAACTTGAGAAGATTATACCTGTTTATGTCCGATCAGCTGTTGACGGGCAAAATCAAGAAAGAGACCCATTATCTGGATGAAGTCATCCGGCTCCTGAGCTCCCTGAACGAGGCCTGGAATGACGTGGTTAGCAAACCGGAGGCCCAGCAGGCCGTTCCTCAGGAAGAAGCCGCCAGTCAGCGAGCCTCGGTTAAGGTTTAAACGGGTTTGGTTATTATAAACTCATGGAAAATGGCCGGGATTTCCGGCCATTAGCTTCGGCGATTAATATAATAGGATATCCCCCCCCTGTAAGGGGCATAACGTTTCAGGGTCAAGTGGCCGCGCTCAACTTGCTTCAGTTTTCGGCCTGTCTGAGCGGCCTCCTCTTCCAGCCTTTTTCTAAGCCTGCGGTCAGTCGCTATCAGTTCGGTGATGAGGCCCTGCAGCTTGTCAAGCAGGCCTTCAGCCTCCTTTGTATCCGAGTCGGCGATACCCAAAAGGAAATGCTGGCCCTCTTCCTGCCTGATTTCCAGGTTTTCTTCCAGTTTCTTTATTTTATTGATAATTTTAGTGCGCTGATTAAACAGGCCGGTGGCAAGATCATCATCGTCAGGGTAATCTTTTTCAAGGATTTCCCGTGTTAAATCCAGACAGCGCCGGTAAAGCCTGGCCATGGCGGCCAGGCGCTCGAGGATCGCTTTCGATTGAGTCATAGGCCGGGCCTAATGAAGCCTGCCTCTGAGGTGAGGCAGAAATTCTTTGAAGCCGTTCAATTCCTCAGCAAGCTCGTATTCCAGTATATCCGCCAGATAGATCCAGTCGTTTTCTTCCTGAATATTTAACAGTTCTGACATCACTTCTGAGAGGCGTTCCATTTTCTGTTCAATGGAATCCTGATTTTCAGGTTCGCTGCTGAAGTCAATATCCAGGATCCTCCTGGTGTTATCCAGCATGTTGAGCATCAGTTGCATGGATTCAAGGAAATGAAGATAGTGCTCATTGGCCTCAGTCTCGTCGCCCAGACGAAACATCTCTACGATCTTGGGCAAGGCCGCGAGTAAGGCGTCAACGACATATTCGCCATGCTCAATAAAATGCAAGGCAATCTCCTCGGCAGAGCGAGTCGTCAGCTCCAGCATTTCGATATCCTGAAGGGAGATTTCCAGGGCGGCGTGAGGCACATCTTCGTGGTAGCTTCGGCCGTTAACCATTACGTCACCGACAATGCTCCCGCTGACATGCTCCTCCTGTATTTCGCTCAAGATTTCTTCCAGGTTCTCTCCCCGGATTTTCACGGATTCCAACGGCTGTCCATTAATGGTTATCTTCATAACCGCTCCTTTTGTATCGAGTCCTGACCCCGGTTCCCGATAGAAACCCAGGCAAGTTCAGAAAATGAAGATGTCATGATCTGGTAGGAGGCTTTTTTATAGTTGTCGAACTCATCCTCGTTATCGTTTTCGGCGATGAACTTAATGCATTGGGAGCGCTTTCTTTTACCCGCGTGTCCCGCATCTCTCTCAAGATTTCATCCAGAATCTTTCTCGGGATTTTTTCAGGCCCCAAGGGCTGTCCATCAATGATAATTTTCATAATTTCACCTTCACTTTCCGGGGTTAAGCCTGGCTTTCATTTGAAACCAAGGCAAGTTCATGAAGCAGCAGCGTCAGGATCTCCGCTTCAGATAAAACTCCCTCCCGGGTTTCAATGTGCCGGGTCAATTCTGCCAGATGTATCTTTTTTTCCGGGTCGAGGCCGCTCAGGACCTCTTCCATCCCGGGCAGCTCAATACAGGCTTTTTTCAAATCTCCCGATGTCTCCCGCTTTTTTCCTTGACCGTCCAAAAGGCTTGACCAGAATTCGTAGTTCTTGGGATCAAGCCTTCTTGAAGGCGGATGAGGCAGCAGAAGGGTAGGCGGCCAGTCAGCAGCTGAGTGGCGGTCTGTCACCAAATGAACCCTGGCCATAAAAGGACTGAAGTTAAGACAGCTAAACGCCAGGCGGATCAGCCCGAGTCTGGGTTCGATGGCCCAGATTTCATCCAGCCTTTCGGTGAGAGCTTTGACATGGTATCCCAGTCCCAGGCCAAAGACCGCAAGCCGCAATCCCCTGGCCCTGGCTCGATCCACCAGCGGCGATCTGGCCAGGATTTCTCCCTCACTGACCGGGTCGAAACGGCTGTGCATGGTGATCCCATTAACGATCGCGAAGAGGTCGCCGCTCTTTGCCTGCTGCACCCTAGCTCCTTTAAGGTCCGGTGCGGAACGTATTTCACGGGCTAAATCAGGATCATGTTGGGCAAGGGAACTCAGGTTGTGTTCGAGCAGGTTTTTCATCTTTAATGCTTTACGGTTTAATTTTTATAAATTAGTAGCAAATAGAGTGCCATATCAACCCATGGCCTTCTGAAAAAGACACGATTGACGACCCGTATCAACCCGGGAAGAGGAATAGCTCAAGGCCTTTGAAATTACGGCCCTCATGTTTTGCACCATACCTTGGGCTGTTTTTGGGCTCACTTCAGGAATAAGAAGCGTCCTTATTAGCGGTTTCAGCTCCGGTTCTTCAGTCCCGATTTTTATGATGTCAGTTACCGGGCCTCTATCTTTCCTTAATGGCAGAAACTCTTCCAGCTCAACCAACCTGCGAACCAGATTCCCCAATCCAGGCAGTTCCGAGGGTTCAAAGTTCATGAATTCAGACCCTAGTTTCTCCTCCTGAACGCGATAACCGGCGCGCATAAAGGAACGGCCCGCTTCCCGAAAGGCCAGGGCCAGGATTTCTTCCCGGTCCAATGGCCACGGAATTAGCGGACGGTAGATGGTGCCAAAGTCATCCATCTCTGAAACGAGGATCCGGACGTTTGATCCCAGCATTTCTCGGCCGGGCAGGTCAGAGGCCTTCTGGCTGAGGAGATAACGTGCCAGGGAAAAAACCAGGGAAGGCTTGATCATGAACCGGCAGACCATCTCGCTACAGCGGGATTCATCCTCTGTGCAAGGCGAACAGTCGGTTACAACCTGGGCGATCAGGTGACCCGGGCCACAGGGGCCGGTTTCGTGACACAAGGCCGGGCCCATAAACAAAGCCAGGATCGGTGTTTTGAGTGCAGCGGCCAGATGCATGCTTCCGGTGTCTGATGTGATGAGCAGATCGAGCCTGTCTAAAACTCCGGCCAGGCCCGGGACACTCGTTCGACCCATGAGGTCAATTACCCTTATTCTTGCCTGCGGCGCCGTGCGGCCCAGCCGGGCCATGAAATCCTGACCCAGGGAACGTTCCTCGTTTGTTCCCAGGAGAACCAGATGAGCCCCTTGTTCCATGATTAGTTTTTGGCCCAGGCAGGCATAATTTTCCACAGGCCACTGCCGGGACTTGTGCCGGGAACCGAGCTGGATCCCGAGCAGGGGACCATTTAAGCCCGGTCCCAGCAGGTCAGAAGCCAGGCGAGCCGTCTCAGAGGTCAGAGGATAGGTCAATCCGGCTGACGGTGGAACCCCATGACCGGCATAAGTGGTCAGCAGGTCAACCAGATTGAAGCGGATCAGGCGGCGGTGAGCCATAAGATGCATGATGAATCTGGTCCACGGCGCTGTGAGTAAACGCCTTCGGTCTTGGCCAAAGTGTGAACCTTGCCTTTTTTTGGCTGGAATAAGGTGTCCCAGTAAGGCGGCCACCCGTGAAGTGTTGAGGTTGATCAACAGGTCGTATTCTAGCGCTTTTAATCCTTTGACCGCTGTGGAGAGCTCTTTAAATTTTTCAGAAAGAAGGGTGCGGCGCTGGGCTATTTCGGCCAGGTTTCCCAGGTCCACGGTCAGGACCGCGTCAAGATTCGGGTTGGTCCGGGCAAGCTCAGCTTGATTTGCGGTTACCAGAACTGTCAGCTCGCTGTGCGGGTACCTGGCCTTGAGCGCGGCCAGGAGAGGGGTGGTCTGGAGGAAGTCTCCGAACCGGGCCAGTTGGATTACAAGGATGTTCTCAGGGTGCAGGTCCGCGTCAGTCATGACAGGTAATCTCGTCTCATGTGTTCAATCAGTT
This sequence comes from Deltaproteobacteria bacterium, assembly GCA_019308995.1. Classification (NCBI taxonomy): domain Bacteria; kingdom Pseudomonadati; phylum Myxococcota; class Myxococcia; species Deltaproteobacteria bacterium. The sequence goes on from JAFDHD010000020.1 coordinate 13,173, forward strand.
TTGAGAGGCGATGACGGTAGGTATGTTCAGCCAGTACCCGTTTGTAGGCCAGTCGGGCCACTTCCTCTCGGGCAGCGTCGTGACGGAGATAAAATCGCGCCAGGTCGAGGGCTTCTGCAGGTTCATGGTAGCAGATAACTTCACGGCCGATTTGGAACAGGTCTGCCATCTGCCTCTTGGCATCCGACAGGACAAAGGCTCCGCAGGCCGGCAGGTCGAAGACTCGCTGGTTGAGCCCGGTTTTCATCTGCAGGCTGGTGACATTGAAATTGACCTTGCAGACCGGATAGAACCAGGGCAGCTCTTCGTAGTAGTTGAGAGGGTCCCGCAGGACGAAACGTTCAGGGTCCAGCAAATCGGCCCAGGCCCGGTCGCCGATGATGGTCGGATGAAGCGGGGCCAGGGACTGAATCATCTCCAGGCGATAAACCTGGGTGGCTCGCCAGATCAAAAGGGCCTCGAGATCCACCAGGCCAGCCGCATCGAGTCCGGCTGCGGCTTCATGTTCTAAGACACCCATCCGTTTCAAGAGCGCCAGGGGTGTCCGGTCGCTGATTTCGATGAACTCACGGGCTGCCTGATCAAGCCGGGACAGGAAGCCTGGTTTGAATCCGAATTTTTCGATCTTTTTTAAGATGGCCTTGGTCATGGAGTTGCCAACGAAACTGATGCCGCAGCTCAGGTGGGCCAGCGGACTGGGTCGCCCATTGAGGGGTTTGAACACCGTCTCGTCCGTTCCCAGGGGAAGGTAGTATACACGCTCGATGCCCAGGGATTTAATATCCGCGATATAGTCTGAGTCCCAGAGAAAGATGGAGCAGAAATCCGATATATTCTTCTCATAGTGGCGTAGGATGAGCATGGGGCTGTCCACATACCAGGAGGCGTAAGGCATTTTTATTTGTGTCAGAAAGCCGGTCACAGATCCTTCCATGTCAAAGCCGAGATGGTTGACAGTCAGGACGAAGTCCGGCTTGAACATCTGGATTTCCTCAATCAGACGCTGAATTATTTTCTGGCAGTCAGCCTCCCTGTCCCGGATCATCACAAGACGGGCCTGGTGTCCAAGGGCCTTGAGGTTGTTCAGGAGTTCTCTGATTAGCAGATGCTTCCCGTGGAGGATCAGGATTTTCAGGCTCTCTTTTTTTAAGCGAGGGTAAAAGAGGCGATGATGATTATTATAAAACTCGTCAGCAGATGTCCGGGCGCGGGCGGCCAGACTCAAATCAAATATTCTTTCCCATTCCGCAACAATGGTCGGCCAGGTGTATTTCTCCTCTATGGCAGTTCGAGCCCTGGCGGCATGAGCAGCGGCCAGACCCGGCTCGTCAAGCAGCTTCAGTGTCTGCTTGATAAATAAGTCATCATACTCCCTGGTTCCAGGTGTGCCAGCGATCTTGAATTCCGGAACCTGAACCGTCTCCGCCAAGGCAAACTCATCCGTGGTCAGGATTGGTGTGCCACAGGCCTGAGCCTCAATGGCCACAATACAGCTTATTTCCGGAAAGAGGCAGGGGTAGAGCATCAGCGAGGCCTGGGCCAGGTGGCGATAGTATTCTTCTTTTGTCAGAGGGCCCAGGGGGACGACATTCAGCGACCGTTTCACCAGATCGTTCAGGTAACTATATAATTCGGATAAATCAGGCGCCAGATCAGCAGGCTGGACCTCATACCCGCACAAATACAATCTCAGCTTCGGCCTGGCCTTGACCAGGCTGGGCCAGATGTCTTCAAGGAGTATTTTGAGCCCGCGCTCAGGCCGTGAGGCGTAAATGACTTTCTGGCGATCTTTATTGACATTGCGGGTTGCCTGATCAATGAGCGCTAGGTCCACGCCGTTTCGAGTCACCACGGTCTGGCCCTCGAGATCAGGGATGCGGGAGAGGAAATTGTCTCGGTGGAAGCGGCTCAAGGTAAAAAGCAGGTCAATGCGGTCCAGCACGGGTCGCAGCCTGTCCGGACGGTCCAGGGTGTCGTGGTTCCAGAGGACTTTAAGCCTGGCCGGGATGGGAATCGTAAAAAAATCGAAGAACCGGCTGACGATAAAAACATCGAATTGTAAACCGCTGACCCGGCGGACGTAATCTGAAATGGGACGGTAGGTCACACCGTCATACTGGCCGGGCATCTCGCAGTTATTGAAGACAATGACTTCATGGCCGCGGGCGGCCAGAGCGCCTGCGGCCTGGATCAGCGCTGTTTCACTGCCGCCCAGGGCCTTTTTCTGCAGGGTTGCACCGTCAAAGGCCGGCCCGTCAGTGAAAAAGCCGATGGTTTTTCGGTCAGGCCTGTCCATGGCCGGCTATATCCTCAAGAAGTTCGGTACCCCGGCGGTTGCCAGGGGAGAGTTCAAGGCAGCGCCTCACATGGCGCAGGGCCTGATCGGGGCGGTTCCGGGCCAGGGAGATTCTGGCCAGGGCCAGACTCGGTTCAGGGTTCGCTGGATCTACCTTGGCCGCCATGCGGTAAGCAGCCATGGCACTCTCTGGATTTTTCATCTTTTCATGGCACCGACCCAGCAGGAGGGCGGCCATGAATGTGAGGTGGCTGGAATTCAATCCGGACACCGGATCGTTGGCCCCCTGCCTTAAAAAGGCCTGAAGTCTTTTCGCAGCTTCCTTGTAGTCAGAACGGGCGTAAAGATGGCGTCCTAAATAAAAATGGCTTGGGCCGTATTCTGGATTGGTCTTGATTAATTTTTTAAGACAATCCTCGGCTTCCTGAATTCGGCCCAGACGTTCCAATGTCTGGGCTTGAAGGATGTGAGCATGAAAATAGAGGCCCTGGTTTTGGTCCGCCTGATTTCGGGCCGCAGCGGCTCGCCTGAGCCAGGGTAAAGCCTCATCAAAGCGGCGCAGGTTGAATAAAGTCTTGCCGGTCTGGTAGCAAAGATAAAGATCAGGGGCCTGCCTTTTGACCATGTCCTTCAGAAGACGGAGGTTCCTCTCCCCCTTCTGTTTGGCTTTAACCTTGTCTGCATAACCCCAGTGGATGATTTTGACCGGGGTCATCACCAGGCGGTAGTGAGCCGGGTGGACTAACTGCTCATGAACCCGCCCCTCAAAATAGACTTCCGGCCGGTTGGGGAAGACTCTTTTCTGGATTAACTGCTCCCCGGAAGGCACAACCACCTCAATGCACCACAGGATTGATTCACGCCTGGCGTCAATATGACCTCGAATCGTCTCCACGTCCTCTGGCATGATACGATTGTCTCCGTCCAGCCAGAACAGCCAGTCTTTAGATGCTGCCGCGATAGAGGCGTTCCGAGCCGTGGCAAAGTCATCAGACCAGGGGATTTCAATGACCTTCGCGCCGTAAGAACGGGCCAAATCCTGGGTTCCGTCTTTTGAACCGGTGTCAATGACCACAACCTCGTCGAATAAGCGGTGCACCGGACCGAGGCTGTGCCGCAGATTGGCCGTCTCGTCACGCAGGATCATACACAGGGATAAACTAGGCTCAGATGTCATAATCGCAGGGCCTCTCCAGGCGGATTCTTTTTATAACCCCGGCTGCCCAGCATTAAGGTCAAACACTTGCCAGCCGTGGTGTATCGTTTGACCGCCCCATCGCCCGGGCTGGAGATAGAAAACCGGTTTTTCCCCATGACTGATTCACAGAAAAGGGAAGGGCGGATCGCCTCAAAAACGCCTGGCAGGTCATGGCTCTTCAAAGGGCGTTCGTCAGTGATTTGACGGCATTTCCGGGTATGTTTGTCCAATCCTTCATTAATGGAAGGAGGAGTCTCGAGATGCGCCATTTCCTTTCGTTAGATCGAATTTTTGATTTCGTTTACAGATTTTTGCAGCCCCATTTAAAGATCAGAGACTCGCCCTAACGGTTCAGTCCCTTGATAAGGTAAGGAGCAATATTCAGGCCAAATCGGCTTTAAGAGTGAGTACCATGAATCACCTGGCAAACTAACTGACACTGATGTATCCTTGCCGGGCGGCCAGGTTGGCCTTTTGCGCCAGGTCAATTGACACAGAATCTATCTCGGTTGCCCGGGCCAGGAAGTGATAGGCCTCGATATTGGCGTTGTACTTCATCAAAAGATCGCCCAGGCGCGTCAGGGCCGGTAAATGGTAAGGGTCTAGCGTCACGGCCCGGTAATAATGTTCAAAAGCGTTCCACATTGACATGTGCAGATTGAGTCGTGAAAAACCTGGGGTCAGGTCGTGGCCTCGGGCTTCAAGGAGTTGGCCGAGCGCGTGATGCTGGTCCGCGGATAAATCCCCGTTGTCCGACATATTTCGGAAAGGATCTGATTCAAACGAAGCCTGACCTTCAGCCTGGCGAACCGCCTGCCGAAAGGATTGACCCGCCCGGCGCCTGTCTCTTTTGTTCAGGGCCAGATACCCTAATGTGAGTCTCGCCCTGAAGCTGCCTTGCGAGGCGGCGTCTTCCAGGTTGATTCTTGCTTCTGTATGGTTGTTTCTGAGTATCTGAATCAGGCCTAAGAAAAACAAGGCGTCTTTATCAGCTTGATTTAGGCGCTTGGCTCTTTTGAGCATTGTTTCAGCCCGTATGATCCAATTCCGGCTGCCTTGATCAGGCCAACGCATGGCCGCCAAGAAAAGAACCTTTCCCTGCTGGCCGAAAAAAAGACCTCCTTCCTGCAGCCCGGTTCCGGGGCGAGCATGGGCGGTGAGGTTTAGCAGTGTTTCAGTCCGATGCCTTATATGATGGGCTGTCATCACTTTTTCCCGGCCCCGCGCCGCGATTCGTTCTCTTTCTTTCTCGTTATTCAGATAGTATTCCGCCTGTTCGAGCAGGTCGCAAGGACTGAAGGCGGCCAGGTCTTGCCCTGGCTGAAACAGGTCTTCAAGGCCGTTTGCAGCCGCTTCGGTAAAGAGCATGGTTCCGGAGGCCATGCCTTCAAGCATGCGGGTGGTTACTCCATCAAACAGGTTCTCGTTCAGCACCATCCTGGCCTGCCGGTAGAGCCGGGCCGCTGCTTGCGGCGGAACCCATTCTTTTTGCCTGCCACCGGCTGTGCGCACCGAATGCCGTTCTGACAGAAGCTTGATAATCCGGCGCCGCTTGGGCCTGACGTTTTTGTTCACAGCGCCAACAAAGGCCAGGTCGTAGATTTTTTCCTCAGCCGGACCCTGAAAAAGCTCAGTTTCAATCCCCACCGGCAGCCAGCAGGTTTTTGCGGCCGAAAGCCTGGACAGTTTTTGAGCACAATCCTTTTGATCAACCAAAACCAGATCGAACAAAGAGGCGTATTCTTTGTGCCAGAAAAAATTCAGGGGTCCGTCAACCGCGTACCAGACCTTGAGTAAGGAGGTCTTTTCCAGGCCGGAAGGGAAGACTCTTCGGCCCAGATCGTCTGTCAGGATGACGGCCTCGGGTGAACAAGAAAGGCGGGAGATTATGTACGGGATATCCAGCTTCTGAGCTGGCAGACATAGATCGCACGCCGGGTCATCACCGGCCCATACGGCCCGGTGTCCCATTTCTTGTAAGGCATGCTTGAAATAATTGCTGCCAAGCAGTAGAAAATCCATGAAAGCTCGAACTGACATGGACTCACAGATTCCAATATGAGGTCTTATGAGTCCGTAAGTTAGAGGTTCTGGCTTAAGTTCAGGTTATAATACGGCCTTTTCCTCTCTCAGGTTGGATGCAACATTTGCGCCACTGGGAAGTGAAGGCCGCTTGCCTGTTCAGCCACCCATTTTAGCTGTAAGAATAATAGGTTAGCTATCAAGAGCTCTTGCCGGGTCAGTAGTGGTATCTGCGCCGTGGCGGGGGTCGTCAATGAGTTGACGATTCTTTTGTAAATACTATGTTCAAAAGGGTCGGCATTGACCTGTTAATCCATGTTCAGGCAGTCAAGAGCAATGGTTTCAACCAATTCTAAGACCTGATCCTCCTATGGGTTTTGATTGTATTTCCGGCTTGATCTTTGCATAAAAAAGGGTTATAAACGTAATCAAAGAGGAGCTTAAGTAAAACTGGCAAAAAGTTCGACTGAAACTTGAATTTTTATTCAAGATTTTTCCTTATTTACCGATAAGGTAAATGAGGAAGGAGCCCAGGCATGACTGTTACCCTGTCTCAGATACAAAAGGTCATGCAGGTATATGGAAAACAGGTTCGCAAAGGCGTGCGCCTCAAACAGGGAAGTGCTGCCGAACAAAGCAAGCCCGCGGACCAGCTCCGCGTTTCCGCCGAAGTCAAGCGCAAGCAGGTTGTAGAACGGGTTGCTTCTGAAATTATCATTCACCTGATCAATGGAAATTTTCAGGCCGGCGGCGTTGAAAATGAGATCATGACCAGGCTGAGCCGGGAATACGGCGAACCATTGAATTTGTCACAAGACATCGCCAGCGGTCAGCTTATCTTTCACACTGTTGATCATGAACGCGGCGAGATTATCCAGACGCTTGACAATAGGGAATCCGGCAAGCTGGCGCAAAGAATGATCGAGATAACCAGGGAGATGGTTGATCAAACCATGCTCTAAGGAGTTCGATATGGAAATAAACGAATTTGACCCCGGATCCAAGGTTAATCGCTACCAGGGTGAGGCCAAGGCTGTCGCAGACGAGATAAAAGAGAAGAAACAGCCCGACCAGCCTTCCCCGGTGAAAGAACCTTCCGCTGACAAGGTTCAGCTTTCGCAGCAATCCCGGGAAATCGCGCGGGCCAAGGAACTGGCCGAAACCGCTCCGGCTGTGCGTCAAGAAAAAGTGGAAGCCATCAAGGCAAAACTTGCGGCAGGGACTTATGATGTTGAAGCTGAAGATGTGGCTGATCGAATGCTGAAGGAGGCATTGCAAGAGCTGATCTAACAAACCTGAAGAGATGGCTCAAAGGCTCGGGAGCTTAACTCCTGGGCTTTTTTTTTATTTTTAAGAAGTTTCGGCCTCATGCGAGGGCGCTGAAATAGGATAACGGTGTGAATACTCGGAGTCATCCAGGATGATTTGCCGAACTATTCTGGATTTGGTGTTAATGATGAGCGGCCCGAGCAGGTTGGCCGTCATGTCCTGGGGACGGCCGTGGGGAATGGTCATGATGACATACACGACCATATCTTCTGGATCTTCAATGCCAAGGTCGGCCAGGATATCTTCACTCAGGTTCAGGTCATAGTCCGGCTTGAAGGCAAATGGATTGGCGATGACAAAGGCCAGGTCAGGCCGGTCCACTGCCTGAAACCAGAAGAACGGTGATTCCGGTTTGTGTTCGATAATCACATAACGTTCCTGATCGGAAAATCCGATCAGGCCTCCGGGGACTGAGATAACGGCCTCGTCCTCAACCTCAATCTCACCAAACCGCGTGGTACGGATCTTCACCACCTACTCCTTTGTACTCCTCTTTTGTTTTTCCCAGAAGCTTGCAATCTCGGACAGATCGTCCGGGGCCAGACCGGCGGCCTGCCTGTTCGCTTCCTGAATACGCTCAAAGACCTCTTGCCGGTGAACCGGGATTATATTTGGAGCTTGGATGCCAAGGCGGACATATTTACCCTTAATATCAATTACTTGAACCTTGATATCATCCCCGATCGCTATCGTTTCACCGGTTTTTCGTGTCAGGATCAGCAAGCAGGCCTCCTGGTATACCGGACCGTTTAACGTTATATACCATATCCCTTCACAAAACGTCATAAAAAAGATTCAGGAAGAGAGAGACACCCTTTCTTCCCTCCACTGCGGTGAGGTTTTTGAGCTGGAAGGACCGGCGCGATAGCTATGGGGTGCTTCAGGGGTTTGTCTGCAAGATATTGAAAATAAAATTGAACAAGCATTAAGATATTTTTAAAAAAAGATAAAATCCATTTAAAATATTTAAGTAATTTTTCAAGAAACCGATAAGGATTCTAAGAAAGCATATTTAATGATCTATTTAAAATTGGCATTTTTTTAGAAACATTAAAATCATTCTCGTAACCATAAAAATAAAGGATGTAATATCAAAGAGATACATAAAATATTTTTCTTAAACATTCATAAAGACTTATTTGAAGGCTGTTGGTTTTAATTAAAATTTCATAAAAAAACATTAAAGTAATTTGGAAAATATCCGATAAGATAGACAAAGATTCCTTGATAAAGGTTTAATAAATTCGCGGAGGCCAGCATGGGATACACAATCAATCATAGATGGCAGGATTTGAAAGCAGGAGCCGATTTCTATACCGAACCGCACCTGCACTTGATCGAGGGGCTGAGACAAAGGATCAATTTAACCCGGGTCGCTGCTGCCAACCATTTAAGCCGGTTCGTGCGGCCTGCTGACCTGGATGCGTTTGTTAAAGGCTTTTATTCCTTATAAAGTCTTATTCCATTAAAAAGGAGAAGGACCATGGGTTTAGTCATTAATCACAACATGATGGCCATGACGGCAGCTCGGCACCTGCAGTCTATCTATGGATCGCTCGGCAAGTCCATCGAGCGCCTGTCATCGGGTTTGCGAGTCAATTCCGCGGCCGACGATGCGGCAGGACTGGCGATCCGTGAACTCATGCGGGCAGACATCCGGGTCACCCGGCAGGGGATCAGGAACGCCAGCGATGGCATCTCCCTGCTTCAGACCGCTGAGGGCGCACTCTCGGTCATTGATGAGAAACTCGTTCGCATGAAAGAACTGGCCGAACAGGCCGCCACCGGTACTTACACCACGGTTCAGCGGGAGATCATGAATTCCGAGTACCAGGCCATGGCCGCTGAGATTGACCGGATCGCCAACGCCACGGACTTTAACGGTGTCACTATGCTCAATGGCGACATGAGGGACGGCCTGAAGATTCATTTCGGCACTGGCAACAGTTCGGCTGAGGACTACTACTTTATCAGGATTGACGACGTACGGGCCACGCCGTCCACCGGTCTTGGCGTCGGCACGACTGAGACCACGAATGTGGACGCCTGGTACAACGACAACGTTTACCTGGGCGCGGCCAACTGCGCTATCTCCACCACGAACGGCTACCTCTTCTTTGCTTATGACTATGACGCCAGCCGCACCGCCGGTTCGGCCGTGAGCACGGAACTGGGGAACATCGTTGGTATGTACCAGGTTGCCAGCGCTGCAACCGAAAGCGGCGCTTTCGGCCTGAACGCGCTAGTAGATGCGATCAACGAAGGTACAGCAGCCCGAGTCGGGATTAACATCGCATCACCGGGTCCAGATGGGCTTGGGGCAGCTCTGGGGTTGGCTAATTCCGGTGATAACGTGCATCTTACTGTTGGCGATGTTAAGATTGCATTTTACGGAAGCGCTGCGGCTGCCGGCGGTGGTGCCCAGTATGTTGACAGCGACACTGACATTGCCATTTTGGCGAGTGGTACTGCTGCAGCCAATTTTGCAAGTATTCTCACCTCAGCTATCAATGCAGCCAATGGCAATGTTTTTGCGGTATGGAATAATGATACCTCTGGGATTGCCGTTATGGTTTTCGCTAAGCAGGCCGGTGAGGCGGGCAATGGTTACCAAGCAGAGGAAGCTATAGCCGGCACTTCGTTGAAGATGCAATTTTCAGGTGCAAGTATTGACTCTACCACAAGTGCGACGACTGGAACGTTCTCTGGCGGTGGTGAAAGCTGGGTCACGGCCTCGGTTACCACGGATGAGGATGGTCGTTATCGCCTGAGGTTAGATGGTACAATGACCGGTGCTGGCCATGACATTATGTTCTATGAAGCGGCGGATGCTACCGATTACAATGGCGGCGGGATTTGCGGGGCTAGCACCTGGATCGGCGCTCTGAGCGGGTACGACGACAGTGCCACGAGCGAGTGGATCCAGCTCACCGACTCCAGCGGTGTCAGCGCCTTCCTGACCGAACCCGGCCGGACCATCCTGACCCAGTCCGCGGCCCAGTTGGCCCTAGGCGCGCTCAAGACGGCCATTGATTCGAAAGATACGATCCGGGCTACTCTGGGCGCCTTTCAGAATCGCCTGGAGAACACCATCACCCAGCTCTCGATCCAGGCCGAGAACCTGCAGGCGGCTGAATCCCGAATCTCGGACGTGGATATGGCCTGGGAGATGATGGAGTTTACCAAGAACCAGATCATGGTGCAGGCGGCCACGGCCATGCTGGCGCAGGCCAACACCATATCTCAGGTCGCTCTAACGCTTCTCTCCTAACCGGAGCTTTAACAAACCCTGCGGGGATTAATCATCCCCGCAGGGTTCTTGAAAGGATAGATCATGAATCAAGCCATGTCCAGTCTGGATTACCTGAGCAGTCTTTCTTCCATGTTAAGTGAAGGACTTTCAGGTACTCGTGTTGAAGGGCTGCCAGCAGAAATTACCGAGGCTGTGAAGCTGGCTCAGATGGAGATGCAGGGTGTTCCTGACGCCCTGGAAAATCTGGAGCGGGCCAGACAGGGTTTTGATAGGCTCGATCAGGCCATTGACCGCCTTCTCATCCTGGCTCAGGAGGCCTCGGAATTAGGCGATGAAGACCGGAAGGGCAGGGCGGTTCGCCAGGAGGAGTTTATGCGCCTGACGCAAATCGTGGCCCGTCTGGCCGGACGCCGGGATTACCATCAGCCCAAGCTAAGCCTGTTGAGCAGGCCGCAGGCGCGGGCGGCCAAGATGGCCCTGCAGTGCCTGGTTCCGGTCAAAAACGATTTGGCCAGCCAGCTAAAGGAGCAGGAGAACAACATTATCCAGGCCGTTGAGGCAACTCTTGAATTTATAAACGCGGTTAAAAAGGCCTTTCCCATGGCTATGGCAGAAGTGCCAGCTTTCTCCTGGAGTGCGATTTCACCCGGGACGCCCAGGCAAACTATGCACACGGGTCTGTCTCATGGAAGCGCGTTGCACTGATTGACAAGCCGACATTCCAGGTACAAAGAAGGAGGCCAAACGGTCTCCTTTCTTTCTTAAGGTTCATCAGAGTAAGTGAAAAAAAGTTCGTAACCAGACTTGAATTGCAACTGATTGTATCACAAAGAAGGTGTTTGGAATGATCAACGGATGTAGTCGAGCAAGGAGAGGGAGGTAATCATGGACGTTGAGGCTAAGGTGGCCTGATAAGCCATTTCCTGGAGCTTAAGAGCGGTGATGGCCTCAATAAGATCTGTGTCTTCGATGTCCGACAACCGCTGTGTCGCCCCGATTTTGGTGCTTTCCAGGATGTTGCCTGCCACCTCAGTGCGGTTGATACGCACGCCTGTTTGAGCCATCTGGGAAGACAGGTTTTCTAATATCTGGTCAAAAACGGGCAGTTCGTCGGCCACGGCCCGCGGATCATGATCAAGCAGGGCCTGTTTCAGGCGAAAGAGGCAGTCCAGAAGGTTATCAGGATCGCCGGCTCCACCCATGGCCTCCTCCCCGTTGACGTTGGCTTTAACACGGTGGTTGCGCTGTATGTTCACCTCAAGGTCTTCGGTGTTCCCTAAATAGTGACTGACCTCTATGGTGAATTGGTCACTTACGGATAAGGTTCCTTCATTGGTGAAGGCGATTTGCACTCCCTGATCCAGGTCGGCCTTGGTGCTGTCCCAGATATTGGTTCCTGTGACGCTGGCCGCAAAGGCGTCGTCCGGCCCCCATGTCAGGCCTCCGTCTTCAGAGACCTTGAATCTGGCTGCAACGTCCTCACTGCCAGCCAGTGACCATGTTCCGATCTGATTAATGAGACCCAAGCCCGAGCTTCCCTCGGCCAGTGAGACTTGAACCAGCTCCCCGGCCGCAACATCCAGGGGATTGACCGGGTCATGGGCCTGGATGGCTGCCAGAACGTCTGCCGCGGTGGCGGAAATATTCCCGTCTGCATCGGTAGCCAGGGTCACCTGAATTTCATAGTTTCCTCCGCCAAGGTTGTTTACGGTCACCTCGGTGGTCTGGTTGGCCAGGTGAGGGTCGTTATAGATAAGGGAAATTTTATTCCCCTCGGTCCCGGAAATCAGTGCCGTGAACTTCAGGTCGTTGTGCCTCCCGGTGGTTAAGCTGGTGAAGCCCATGGCCGTGACCACACCGGAACCGTCATCGGTTCCAGCCAGGTCGGCCGAAACCAAGGCACTGGCCTCAGGGTCTCCATTGATGGCATTCATAACCTGGGTCGCGGTCGTGGTGATGGCCCCGGTTCCATCGGTGGCCAGATTGACGGTGATATCATTACCGTCCACTGCGATGGTGAGGCTCTGGCCGGAAGCGCCCGGATCAACATAGCGAATCCTGATATCGTTACCAGACTCCCCGGCGTTTTGAGCCGTGAGACGGAGGTCATCGTTTGCGTCAGCCAGGCTCGTGGTCAGGGAGGCGAAATTGGTGGTCAGGGAGGCATAGGAAAATCCGCGGGAAAGATTTCGCGGGACACCGCTCATGTCAGAGACCACACCGCTGCCATCGCTGCCCGGGGCCAGGGAAGCCGTAACAAGCGCACTGGCGCTTGGATCGGTATTGATGGCATTCATGACCTCAGCCGCGGTGCTGACGATGGCCCCGGCGCCATCGGTGGCCAGGTTGACCTGGATGTTATAGACGCCGCCGCCAAGATCATTGACAACCACCCCCAGGGGCTGGTTGATACCAAGGGGGTCCACGTACTCGATACTGATGTTATCTCCGTCAGGCCCGGCGGTCTTGGCGGTGATAGTAAGGTCGTCATGGGTGTTATCGAAGTTGGTGGTCAGGGAGGCGTAAAGGGCCTCGGCTCCTCCGGCGCTGGTGATCTGGACCATGTATTCTTTACTCTGGCTTCCGGTGTATGTTCCGGCGCTGGCGGCCCTGCCGGTGTAGGCAGAGGCAGCGGCTAACGCGGCTGTGGCGTCATGGATATTCAGCTCTTTGATAAAGGGAGCGGTATCGGTCTTGCTGCCTGCAAAGATATAGCGCCCTTCCATGCTGGTGTTGCCCAGGTTAATTATTTCATCAATGATGCCGTCTATGGCTACCGCGGCTACGTCCAGATTCGAGTCCTGGTAAGTTTCGGTTGACATCTGCTCGGCTAGGACCTTGGCCTCGGTTACGGAATTTTTCATGTTCAGGAGAGCGGATTCGGAAAGCATGAGCAGATTGTTGGCCACGGACAGATCCCGCTGGTACTGCTCAATATCCGCCAGGACGGTCCGCATGGTCAGGATGTTCGCTCCTCCCAGGATGTCATCCGAAGGCCGATTGACCTTTTTCCCTGAAGAGATGGATTCATTGAGCTTGCTCAGATCATAGGTTATCCGCTGCAGATTGAAGTTGATCATTGAGTATAAGCTCTGTTGAGAGACGCGATTCATTTATTCCTCTTTCTCTAAACCATCGAAATCAGCGACTGGAGCATTTCATCGCTGGTGGTGATGATCTTGGCCGCGGCCATGTAAGCGTATTGAAACTTGATCATATTCGTCAGCTCTTCATCAATGGATACGGCCGAGATCGAGTCGCGCTGCTGTTCAAGCTGCATGACCAGATTTTCGGTGAAGTCGGTGTTGCGGTTGATCGTGTGCGCCGTGGAGCCGATGTCCGCGGCCAGGGTGTTGTAAGCCTCAGAGATGGTGGAGGGGCCATTTTGAAAAAGGTAGGCCCTGTCTTTGAGGTCCGCGATGGTGAGGGCATTGACATTACTGCCTCGCGAGGTCTCGCCTTCTGCGCTGACCATACCGGCGTTGATAAAGGATAGATTGTTTTCAATGGTTTGGTTTAACTGAACGGTGGCGGTGTCGTGACCGGAGAAGAAGGTGTTGAGGCCGAGCGCCATCAGGATGGAGGCGGTGTCATTGGCCAGGGTGTAATCATAACCGTTACTCGTGTCCGCCTCGATTTTGAGATGTTCTTTTCCAGAATCATCGGCAACGATACTGGCCCGAATACCCGCGATACCGGTGGCAAAGGATTCCCCGATCTGGGCGAGAATATCCTCTCGGGTGTCATTCGGGTTGACGTTAATGGTGTTGACAGCGGGTGAGTTGCTGGCGTCATAGGTGATCAGGTCAAAGGAGCCAGCCGCCATATCCTCCCCGAAGGTCAGGATATTGGAAAGATGACGGTTGAGATTTGTCTCCTCCATGGCGCTCACAAGTCCGCGCCCGTCGTTATCCTGGGCCAGAGCGACCGAGACGAGGGCGCGAGCGGCCGCGGCGCCGGCGCCGCTGTCGGTGTTAATAAAATCTATAATATCCCGGGCGGTTGCAGTGAAATTTCCCCCGGAATCCCTTGCTAAAGAAATGGTAATGTCATTATTGACAACAGTCACGCCCAGGGGTTGATTGAGGCCGCCGGGATCAAGAAAGGTAATGGTGACCTGATCCCCGTCTGCGCCTGTGTTTTTGGCGGTGAAGACGATGTCGTTGTCCTCTCCGGCCAGATTCGTCTCCAGCCTGGCGAAGGGTGAAACTTCATACGTTCCAGTCGCGTCTGTCATGTGAACCAGCCCGGCTCCCTGTGCATGCTGGCGGTTGACTTCCTTGATCAGCATGGCGGTGAAGGCGTCGAACTGGGTGTAAAAGTCTTCAATAATGTTCTGTCGAATCTTTACCAGTCCGCCCAGCTGGCCCTGATCAAAGGTGTCCGTGATGTCCACCCGGGCGTCTGGAGAACGGTTCCAGTAGATTCGATCATTTCCAGCTACATCCTTGGCCGAGCTGAGGGTCCAGTAGACGTTGCCTTCGACCAGGGGGAAGCCCTTGGGTGTTAAAACAAAGGTGCTGCCATCTCTCGGGTCTTCAAATTCAGTTATTTCTATAAGCCCGGCCAATCTTCTCAGGAGCACGTCGCGCTGATCCCGCATATCGTTGGCGTTGAACCTTCCCATCTCAGCGCGAGATATAGATTCGTTGAGTTCGGCGATCTCTTCGACCAAGATGTTGACTTCTGTTACGGCATCCTTAATGCGGAGGTTGAGATCCATCAGCTGTTCGTCGAGGCTGGCGCGCATCTGTGAGATGGTGTTGATGAGGGCGTGGCTGTTTTCCATCAAACTCATGCGCTCCGGGTTGCCTTCCGGGTTGTTGGCCACCTCCTGCCATGAGTTCCAGAATTCAGCCAGTACTCTGTTGAGCCCGTTGTCAAGGCTTTCGTTGAAGATGGTCTCAATCTGCCAGATGATTGACTTCTCGGTTTCATATTTGGCCAGAAGGCTTGATTGCCTGATCAGATTCCGGGTCAGGGTTGCGTCGTACATTCGGCTGATTTTCTCCCCGGAAACGCCGCTGCCCATTTCACCAAAGGCAGACTTGTAAGTCGGACTCGGAATAAGTTCTAACTCCTGGCGGGAGTAACCCTTGGTGTTGACATTGGCCATGTTATGGGCCGTGACTTCCATTGAGGCCTGAGCCAGGAGTAGCGCCCTGTTGGCGATATGCATGGCGGTGTTGATGGGCATGATCAGACCTCGCGGTTGAGCTTGATCGGCCCCATGGATTTGGATGCCGCCCGCTCACCGGTGGGCAGATATTGATCTGCCTCGGTTAAACTCACACCGGTGAGAACGGTCAGGGAGTCTGTGATCAGTCCCAGCGTCTCTTCAATAAAGTTCTGGTTGTCCTGGTTGTGCCTGAAAATATCTGTTTTGATCCGTGCCAGGTCCTGGCTTGATCTTCTAAGGCGGCCGGAATTTGGCTCTGGAAGAGCTTCGGCCAGAAGGGCCAGCAAAGGCAGGGGCTCGGTCTTAAGGCCCAAATCTTGAGCCAGCTCCTTTATTTTCGTGGACACAGGTCCGATGAGAAACTTAATATCCTGGACCGTTTTCTCCTTGATCCTGGTGATCTTCTGGAGTCTGTCCAGGTCAAGTTCGATCAGGTTTTGCTGTTCTTCATCCAGGAGCTTGCCCAGCTTTTGGTAAAGGCTGATCTGGCGATTAAGCAAATCCAGCAGTTGGTCAGCCGTCTGAAACATATCTCAGATCCTTTCGGAAAGATGATGAATAAAGGTTTCAAAATTATTCTCAAAGATGTCCGTACCCTTGTAAGGGCCCTGGCGGTCGTTCTGGGGATTTCTGTAAATTCCTGAAGACGCCTCGCCGCGTTCTGTTTCCTCGGGCCGATTCAGGTCATTCTGACGCAGCATCTGCTGGTAGAGCATCTGGCCGAGACCGATGCCTTTTCCCTGCGACAGGAAGATGGAGACTTGCTGGTCGAACATGGACTCATAGACGTTGCGGCCCGATGATTTAGGAAGCAGGCCATTTACAGGAATCGTCTGGCGTAATGTCTTCAGTAAGATGCTGATAAAAAGACTCTCCACGTCCGCGCAGGACTCTTTCAGCCTGGCCAGCCGTTCCTGCTCGCCCTTCTGAGCGGCCTTAAGCGTCGCGGCCTCGCAACGGAGCGGGGAAAACGACTTGTACTCGCACTCAAGGCCCATGATCAGATTATCTCCAATTCAGCGTGCAATGCGCCAGCCGCCTTGATGGTCTGGAAGATGACAATCAGGTCCCGGGGGGTGACTCCGATGGCATTGAGGGCCTGAACCAGCTCATTAATCGTGGGACCGCTTTCCAGTACCAATAGCTTTCTTGCTTCTTCCAGGACCTGGATTTCAGTTTCCGGAGTGACCACAGTTTCAGCGCCGCGCGGGGCAAAGGGAGGAGGCTGAGTCACGACCGGTCTTTCTCGAATCTGAATGGACAAAGCGCCATGAGCCACGGCCACGGTTGAAATGCGGACGTTTTCCCCGATGACGATGGTCCCGGTGCGCTCGTTAATAATGACCTTGGCCACTGAATCGGGCGTGACTTCCAGATTTTCCAGGTCTGCAACCATGACGGCCAGATTATCCCTGAATCCTTCAGGGACCATGAAATTGACCGTACCCGAATCAAGAGGACGCGCTGCTGCATTGGCCAGCATCTTGTTGATGAGTTCGGCTATGCGCAGAGCCGTGGTGAAGTCCGCCCGGTTCAATTTCAGGGTCATCTTGTGTTTGCCTGACCATTGAATTGGAACTTCGCGTTCAACTACAGCACCCCGGATGATCCGGCCCACGGTCGGATGATTCTTCTGCACACCGGCCGCAGCCCCGGCTACGGAAAATCCGCCAATGCTGACCGGGCCCTGGGCCACGGCGTAAATCTTGCGGTCCATCCCGTAAAGCGGCGTGGATAAAAGGGTGCCTCCTTGAAGGCTAGTGGCATCGCCCAGAGAAGAAATCAAGACATCAATTTTGTTTCCAGGTTTGGCAAAAGGAGGCAGACCCGCGGTGACCATGACCGCGGCCACATTCTTGACCCGGACCTGCCGCGGTGAGACCTGGATACCCATCTGCTTGAGCATGTTGGTCAATGATTGAATGGTGAAGGTGGTGCCGCTTTTGTCACCGGTGCCACTGAGGCCGGCCACCAGGCCATAGCCGATAAGCTGATTGCTTCGAACACCCTCGAACGTGGCAATGTCTTTCAAACGAATACCCCAGGCTCCGGAAGCCTGGAAGGCAACAATGATAAGGACCGTAAAGGCTATTATAACTTTTTTCGGCGTCATGAGGTCTTGAGTTCTCCCTGATCAGAAGGGCCAGACATGATCCAGGAGTCTGGCCAGCCAGCCCGGACGCTGCTTGGCGCTGATCACGCCCTTGCCAGTGTAAGAGATCCTGGCGTCAGCGATATACGTGGACAGGATCGTGTTGTCAGATGATATGTCTGTCGGCCGAATGATCCCTTCAAGAATAATATACTGCTTTTCATGGTTGACCGTGATCTCTCGCGTGCCCCGGATCGAAAGGTCGCCGTTGGGCAGAATCTGCACCACTCGAGCTGACATCTGGGCTGTCATGTCTTCTTTACGTGTGGTTTGTCCTGAGCCTTTGAAGCTCGAGGAGTACTTGGCGCCCAGCATGGAGGAGGGGTTAAAAGCGACATGGGGATTATGCGGGATTCTATCCTGGTATCCGAGGAGGGCGGAGATACCGGCGCTCAACTCATATTCTTTGCCCGTTTGTGTATTGGCCTGCTTTGAGGCCTTGGACGTTTCCACAATATTAATGGTTACGATATCGCCGACCCGGTAAGCCTTGAGGTCTCGATAAAAGGCAGGCATGACGGTTTGGCTAAAAAGAGAGCCTTCGGTCCTGGAAACCGGGGCTGGCTGGGTCAGTATGGGTGCAATGTATTTCGCTTCAGGCCTGGGGCTTATGGTCAGAGCCGCTCCGCTGCCGCAACCGGCCATAATGACCAGAAGGGCGGTCAGAACGATGAAAGCGGCAAGCTGCTTATTTTTCATGGGCTGTCTCCATAAAGTTCAAAAGTCAATCCGGGCCAGGTTTGGGCCCAGAATTCTGGCCATAACCACCTTTTTACTCCTGAGATTGAGTACAGGTATTTTTTCCCCGGCCGCGCCGTCCTGTTTGGCCTTACCGAGCGTTGTGATGCGCAGTGTCCCGGATTCGACCATAATGGTCAGGGTGTCGCCTTTTTTGACCACGGGCTGTTTACTCAGGTCCCGGGCCAGGATGGGCTGACCAGGATGAAGGCGGCGCCGGCGGTTGGCTTTCCCAATGACCTCGGCCGGGCTGTTTATAGCTGCCTGTCTGAGGCGGGCCAGGTTGACCCGGGCCGTTTTTATATCCTTGGCTCGTATGACCTCGCCCCTCTCTATGGTTCGGGCTGCAACCACGGCCTGGCAAAAGAGGTTAATGCGTCCCGCGACTCTGACATGGGCCGCTTCCTTATTATCAACAAAGCAGTATATGGTCAGGCTCAAATAAGTCGGATTAGGGGTGGGGTGAGATATAATCTTGTACGTCAGGCGACCAGCAGGAAGACGGGGAAGGGTTCCTGCCCGCAGGCTGACCAGCTCCCAGTCGCTGCTTCGGTAAGGGTCGTTTGCAGAGAGGTAGTCCTTGAAAATCTTTTTCAGTATTTCCGCGGTAATGGTTTGATATTCCCGGGAAACGGTCACCAGCTGAGGCAGACTCCACTCAAACCGATCCAGAGGCAGGCTGGAAGCGCGAAGGCGATGCGTCAGGTAGTCCTGGCGAATCTTGATGGATTGACCGGGTTTGGGCGCCTTGGTAATAAAAACCAGGCCGATATCTCTTTTCAGGGCGCAATCCGGTCCGGTGATAAAAGCTATATCCTTAAGAAATATTTTTGCGCCGCGGACATGGGCTTTGGACTTCACCATGACAGACAGGTCAGCAGCCTGGCCCGCTGTCAGGCGGCAGGCCAGCAGAATGGCCAGGATGAGCGAGAAGACCAGAGACCTGGTTAGACCCGATTTTAATGACATTTACAAGGTTGCCTCATCTACCGTTTGATATTGACGGCAATACTGAGCATCTCGTCAGCAGACTGTATCGCCTTTGAGTTGATTTCGTAAGCTCTCTGAGCCACGATCATGTTGACCATCTCCGTGACCACATCCACATTTGACATTTCTATAAATCCCTGGGCAATAGTGCCATATCCCTCTTCCCCGGGATTTCCTTCAACCGGAGAGCCAGAGGCATTGGTCTGGCCGTAAAGGTTCTTGCCCAAGGCATACAGGCCGCCAGGATTTTGAAAACGAACCAGTGTGATGCGGGTAGCGGCCAGCTCCTCGCCATTGGCGTCCAGCGCGGTTATGTTGCCGCCTGAGTCAATATTGATCTGGACCGCCTCCGCTGGCACGGCGAATTCAGGCTGGAGCGGATTGCCTTCCGCATCAACGATGGTCCCGGTGCTGTCCAGCTTGAAAGACCCGGAGCGCGTGTAAACATCTTCCCCGTTTCTCAAGAGACGGAAGAAACCGTCCCCCTCGATGGCAAGATCAAGCTGCCTTCCGGTCTGGTGGTAATCACCCTGGGTAAACATCTTTTGTACGGTAATCGGTTTGACACCCATGCCGATCTGGATGCCGACCGGAATCTGCTGCCCGGCGGCAGTCTCGGTACCCGCAGCGCGTAAGGTCTGGTAAAGCAGGTCCTGAAATTCAGCCCGGCTTTTCTTGAAACCATTCGTGTTCACGTTGGCCAGGTTGTGGGCGATAACGTCCAGGTTGAGCTGCTGGGCGTTCATGCCGGTGGCTGCGGTCCATAACCCTCTAATCATATGTTTTTTCTCCCTTTAACCGGTTAAAACAGACGTCCAACGTCATTGATGATCTTGGTGTCGGTTTCTTCAAACGAGTGAATGACCTTTTGAAACGCCTCATAGGTTCTGGTGGTGTCAATGAGGTTGATCATGGCGTTTACCGGGTTGACGTTGGACATCTCCAGATAACCCTGTTCGATGGTCGTTTTTTCAGCGGCGCTGCCCGTTACGCCAGCGCTTAGGGGCATGAAAAAATCGTTTCCTTGCTTTTTCAGCATGGAGAGGTTTTCAAATTCGACAATTTCGATGGCGCCTATGTTTTCATTATCCGCCAGGACACTGCCATCAGGCCCGATGACGACCTCCCGGGCTTCCCTTGGGATGGTCAGTTCTCCCTGGATGGGGTAACCGTCCTGGGTGACCAGCACGCCGTCGCTGTTGAGCGTAAAGATACCGTTGCGGGTGAAACGTGTTCCAAAAGGGGTTTGGATTTGAAAAAAGCCGGGGCCGCTGAGCGCGAGATCGAACCGTCCGCCCGTTTGTTTCAGCATGCCCTGGCTGAAGTCAGACTTGGTCGCGGTGACCATAAAGTCTTTAAATACCGGCACATCTCTCTTAAAACCCGGGGTGTTGACATTCGAAAGATTATTGGCCGTGACGTTGAGCCGATACTCCTGAGCCATGCTTCCGATAATACTTCTGAAAATATTGTTAAGCCGCATGCTGTTTTTTCCGTCTTAAGTTAGATTTCACTTTTCTGGTTTCATGGTGAGCAAATTGCGTGCCATGGGATGACAGGCTAGTGTCCGCGGGCCTGTCCAGTTGTATCTATTTGATATTACGTCCATTTGCATGCCAGGTAATAAATTAGCCTTCAAGTCAATCTTATGAGGGTTATCAGAAAAATTTGCCTAGTAACTTCATGTCTTAATGCTGCTTACGGCCATGTTCCTTCATCAGCTAAAAACAACCGCGATTCCCGGTCTAGTTATCGGTAAATCTCATCAAATACTTTAATTTTGTTTGAGTATTGCTTCAGGAAAACTTAGAGAAAGGTTTAGCTTCGAGGCAGGTGCTGATCGTTACCTTTGCCAGCAGCTCGAGGGCTTCTTATTCAACCCTTTTTTGAACTATCTCTTTGAGGACATTGAAGAATTTATTTCTAATCTTTTCGATGTGTAATGCTTCCTCATAACTGACACGAACCCTATCTTTGGTCATATATCTTTTTGGTTCAATTTGTAATGCATATGAATTGACCTGTCTTTTCCAGAACCATTCTGCGCATCCGAATTGAACGTATTCCGGGTCTATTTCCGGGATTTTTTTCAGGTCGCGAAATAATTCTCTTCCAAGGTCACTGTTTTCTAGGCACAGAGCCAGATAGGCTATTCGGTATTCAACGCTTGTAAGGCTGGTTGAAGTTGGCAAGGGCTCGATGTTTTTAAGGTTCCTTTGATAATGATGCAGAAAATGTCCATAACAGCTTTGCAAGGTGAAGCAATATGGCAGCTTTGAAAAACCATCAATTATTGCAATGATAGGCGCATCAATAGTGTTAATATTCAGCCTGTTTAAGGATTGGCGCCGTTGCTTGTGAAAATGAGGATTGTTCTCAAAGTCTTTTAATTTTATGAAAGTTTCCAATGGCCTGATCCTTAATCTGTGAAAAACGAGATTTAATCTTACAATTCAATTACTAGGGCTTCAACCTGGCCGGACATTTTATCTTAATTATGGATCTATGAACATTGTCGTTGATCTGAATTTGGAGCATAGATTGCAAGCCATAACCTAT
>JAFDHD010000021.1 GCA_019308995.1 Deltaproteobacteria bacterium
GAGGGACTGACTTACGCATTGATGATACAGAAGGCCCTGACCGACGCCGACAACGCCGGCGAACTGACGCGGCTCGGAGTTAAAAAGGCCCTGGACAACATGGTCTGGGATTTTAAGGGATTGTTCGAAGGAAAGACGTTTTCCTACAAGTCCCATACCATCCCCATGTTGAGGATGTTCAAGGCCCATGTCAAAATGGTCGAGGTCAAAGGCAAAAAGTTCCCCACAGGAAAAGTGGTCCCCATTACCGACTGGATCAATACAGACGAGGTTAAGTGGTAGATAGAACGCATCAATACCGGATCCCACATGGCATGACCGTGTGGGATCCTTTCCAATAATCACGGCCTGTACTGAAATAATATCATGCCTGCTTCATGGCAAAGGCTAGGATCAAGGCAGGGAGGAACCGCCCGCGCTATCGGTGCACAGGTCGGCGAGCGAACTCAGGATCGAAAGACGTCCAGTGAAATATAAATACTAACATCCGAGGGGTCACTATGATTGGTCTTTTGCAGGCTCTGGGCAATGGCATCTTAATCGGTTTGGTTTATGCACTTTTGGGTCTTTGTATCGTTATTATCTTCAAGGCCTCAGAGGCCTTTAACTTCGCCATCGGAGAGTTTCTGGTTATCGGCTCCTTCCTTTTTTACATCCTGTTTTTTGATAAAAATCTTTCCTTGAGTAGAGCTCTCGTCTTAGGAATTCTGATTTTTATATTTTTCTCTTATGTACTGATCTTCGATAGGAATCTTCACTTTATTATTTCTCTTCTCATTGGGCTGGTGGCCGGTTTTTCAACCTTTTACATAATTTTTTATGGTCTGAATCTTCCGTCCCTCCTTGCCAACCCCCTTCTTCGTTTCATTGTCGCACTACCCTTGGGGCTGGCCGCCGCGGGCATGGTGGGATTAATTATTGAACGGCTGACCATCAAACCCCTGCTCGGACGGAATCCTATCTCCATGACCATGGTCGCCCTCGGATTGATCTTCTTTTTAAGGGCATCTGTTCAGCTTATTTTTGGATCGGACACGTACTCTTTCTTTCTCGATCTGCCAGACATTACTTTAGAAAGAGGAGATTTCCTGTTCCTGTCCGATCCGACCTGGGCTGGAATTCTCTCTATAATAACGTTTGGGTTGGTGATCTTCTTTCTTTTTCGCACGCGCTGGGGGCTGGCCATTCGAGCCGTCTCCGAGGACCAGGCCAAGGCTATGGCCTTTGGCATAGACGCCCGCTTCATATTACTTATGATCTGGGCCATCAGCGCAGTCTGCATCGCCGTGGCCGGGATCATGATTTCCAACTTCGGCGCCCTGGCCTTTGGCTCCGGAATCGTGGGCATGCGGGCCATCCCGGTCGTGCTCATTGGCGGGATGGACAGCATTGGCGGCGCCCTGGTCGGCGGGATCATTATAGGCGTCTGTGAGGCCCTGGCCGGCGCCTATATAGAGCCCATGGGTCTGATCGGTTTCAAGGATGTGGCCCCCTATTTTCTGATGCTGATCGTGCTTTTCTTCCGGCCCTACGGCCTCTTCGGGACCGTTCGCATCGAGAGGGTTTAGGCATGCTGGCTATTGAAAACTTAAGAGTCGTTTATCACGACGTGATCTCTGTTTTGAACGGGATGTCCCTGGAGATCAAGGATGGCGAGATCCTGGTCATCATCGGGGCCAACGGTGCGGGTAAGACCACCCTCCTGCGCGCCATTGCGGGCATGATTGACTTTTACGATGGCGACATCATTGACGGCGATATCAAAATGAACGGGGCCTCCATCAAGGGGCTGGATGCCACCGATATTATGAAACGATACGGCCTGACCTATGTCATGGAAGATCGGCCGGTCTTCTGGTACCTGACCATCGAAGAAAACCTGGCCGCCGCCTCTTACTCCCGATGGGACAGACAGGTGAAGGCCGATATGGAGCAGGTCTTCGAGTACTTCCCGGTGCTCGGACCCCTGAAAAACAAGAGGGCCGGCTATGCTTCGGGTGGTGAACAACAGATGCTCGCCATTGGTATGGCCCTCATGACCAAGCCCAAGATGATGCTCCTGGATGAGCCTTCCCTGGGACTGGCCCCCCTGATCACCGAGGAGCTCTTCAGTATCATTAAGCGGCTCAACGAGGCAGGGATCACCATCATGCTCGTGGAGCAAAACGCCTTTGCCGCCCTCAATATCGGCACACGCGGCTATGTTATCGAGATGGGGCGCATCGTTCTTGAAGGCAAGGCGGATGAGCTTCTGGAAAACGAGGACGTCCGGGAGTTCTATCTGGGATCGGGGGAAAAGGAACGAAAAAGCTACAAGGACGCCAAACGATACAAGAGACGGAAACGATGGCTATAAACGCAGCGAAAGACGGCATCCTTTTAGAGATAGAAGATCTGCACCTCTCTTTTGGAGGCATAAAGGTGCTGAGTGATATCAATCTCTCGGTGCGAAGCGGCGAGATCTTCTCAATAATCGGGCCCAACGGCGCAGGCAAGACAAGCTTGATCAACTGCATCAATATGCATTACCGGCCGGATCGAGGTCGCATCACCTTTGATGGAAGGAAATTGGAAGGCATTAAGCCCCACGTTGTGGCCACCCTTGGAATAGCCCGGACCTTCCAGAAGGTGGAGCTTTTTCAGGGCATGACCGTGCTGGACAATATCAAACTGGGCCGTCACTTCCTCATGAAGTTTTCGCTCCTGGGCAGCTTTCTTCGGCTGCCCAACGTCTATCGCGACGAAATGAAGCACCGCCAGCAAATCGAGGAGGAGATCATTGATTTTATGGGCCTTTCAAGCTTTCGCTACACCCCGGTCGGGATCCTTCCCTTTGGCGTTCGGAAGCGGGTGGATATGGCCCGGGCCCTGGCCATGAAACCGAAGCTGCTCCTTCTGGATGAGGTCATGGCCGGAATGGCCGTTGAGGAGAAGGAGGATATTGCGAGTTATATCCTGGATGTCCAGCGGGACCTGGGCGTGACCATCGTCTGGATCGAACACGACCTGGCCCCGGTCATGGATCTGTCAGACCGCGTCTGCGTCCTGAATTTCGGGATAAAGATCGCGGAAGGAACTCCCTGGGAAGTCCAGAAAGACGCTCAGGTCATCGAGGCCTATCTGGGGAGGCAGTAGGAATAAAACAAATATTATAAAAGATTATTCAAGTAGATATGGTGAGATTATGCTTGAGGATATCTTAATCGGTCTTATCGTCAAGAATGCGGCTGAGATTCCGGATGAGGTCGCCATTCGGGAGAAGAGGTATGGCGTCTGGAGTCCAATGACCTGGCGTGAGTTTCAGGAGGACGTGCAGCGTTTTGCCTTGGGCCTGAGGGCCTTGGGGTTTCAGACAGACGACAAACTGACCATCATCGGGGACAACAAACCGGAATGGATCATCGCCGAGTTTGGATGCATGGCGGCCGGAGGTATCCCCACCGGTGTATATCCTGACAGCCTGGCTGAGGAGATGGCCTACCTGATCATTTATTCTGACTCCAGATTCCTGGTGGCCCGGGATCAGGAACAGGTGGACAAGGTTCTGGCGATCTGGGAAAAAATCAAGGCTGGGGTCGAGAAGGTCATTGTCTGGGATTCTCGCGGCATGAGCCATTATTACGAGGAATACCCCTTCCTGGAGCGGTTTGAAACAGTACTTCAGATTGGGGCTGAAGCAGAAGCGGATCAGAAGGATTACCTGCTGAAAAAAGCCGAGGCGATTGATCCGGCTCAAGCGGCCATAATGCTGCCCACCTCAGGAACGACCGCCGAGCCAAAGCTTTCTGTCCTCAGCCACCAGAACCTCATCCAGGCCTCTGAAAGCTACGGCCGGATGGTGAACATGAAAAGAGGGGATGAACTTCTCTCTATCGCCCCCCTGGCCTGGATCGGGGAGCAGCTCTATACCGTGACCCGGTGGCTGATGGTCGGGGCTCATTATAGTTTCCCGGAGGAAACCGAAACACTCCGCAAAGACCTCATCGAACTTCAGCCTTTCTATTTCGGCGGAACTCCAGCCACCTGGGAGTTTCTCATCTCCACCATCCAGGCCGCCATGGACAATGCCGATTTCTTCAAACGATATTTTTATAACCTGGCCACCCGGACGGCCCTGAAACACACCGAGGCCGAACTGACCGGCGAGAAGGCCGGGGCATGGAACCGAATTCTTTTTCACCTGCTGAATTTTTCTGTTCTGCGGTCCCTCAAGAACAAGGTCGGCCTGGGACGGGTGAAAATGGCTGTTACCGGCGGCGGGGCCATTTCACCGGAGGTCTTCAAGTATTTCAAGTCCCTGGGGATTGATCTGCGCCAGGTTTACGGCCAGACTGAATGTGCTGGCATCGCCACCACCCACTGGGAGGACGACGTCAGGCCCGAGACGGTCGGGGTGCCGATCCCTGACGTTGAGGTCAAGGTCTCTGAGGACGGCGAGATTCTGGTGAAGGGATCAAATCTCCACCTTGGGTACTATAAAAAAGACAAAGACACTCAGGAGGGCTTTACCGAGGACGGTTACCTTCGCACGGGTGACGCCGGATATTTCGGCGAGGATGGACATCTTTACGTCTTCGACCGCTTCAAGGACATCATGACCCTTGAGGATGGCACCAGATTTGCCCCGCAGGACATAGAGACCCGGCTCAAGTTCAGCCCTTACATCTATGAGGTCATGGTCTGCGGGGCGGAGAAGCCCTACGTTGTAGCCATTGTGAGCATTGATCTCGAAAACGTTGGAAACTGGGCCAAAAAAAGAGGCATGTCCTATACCACCTTCCAGGACCTCTCTCAAAGGCCTGAGATCTACGAGCTGGTTCAGAAAGAAATCCAGAAGCTGTGCGAACGATTTCCAGAAAACATCAGGATAAAGCGATTCGCCATCCTCCTCAAGGAGCTTCATCCTGACGACGGCGAACTGACCAGAACGAGAAAGGTCAGGCGGGCCTTTGTCACCGAGAGATACAGCGCTCTGATCAATGATCTTTATGAATCTCAAAAGGAACATCATTTTGATATTGAGATACGCTATGAAGACGGTCGAATCTCCACCTTTAAGGGGACGGTTGCCATCGAGGGGGTCTATTCGTGAAATCCTTGTCTGAGGTCTATAGCTCCATTTTTTCTTCCACTGCTGTCTTTAGCTATCGGGAGGACGAAAGGATCTTTCGCACCCTGTTCAAAAGGGTGTGGTTTACCATTCTTCTTATCCTGGCTGTGATAACAGTGATTGGATCAACCTTCGGGATCGGCGCCAACGAGTATCATTATTTTATTCTGAACCTGATTCTGATCAATCTCATTGCGGCCATAGGCCTCAACCTCCTGATGGGCTTTACCGGGCTTCTTTCCCTCGGCCATGCCGCTTTCATGGGCGTCGGCGCTTACACTTCCGCCCTTCTTATTACCAAAGTCGGATGCCCCTTTGTACTGTCGGTGGTGCTGGCCGGTCTGGTGGCTGCCTTGTTCGGACTCATCGTGGGAATTCCTTCCCTGCGCATCAAGGGTTTCTATCTCATGGTCGCTACCGTGGCCTTCCAGATCGTGATCGAATATCTCATCATCCACTGGGACGGCCTGACTCGAGGCATCCGGGGGATCGAGCTTCCAACGCCCGCTTTTTTTGGAATCTCACTCGAAAGTAACCAGGCCTTCTGCATGTTCCTCTTCGTGGTGACGGTTTTTTTGATGTGGGGCGCAAAAAATATTACCCGCTCCAAGATCGGTCGCGCCTTCATCGCCATACGGGACAACGATGTCTCCGCTGAAATCATCGGCATACCGATCTTCCGTTACAAGCTCCTGGCCTTTGCCATCAGTGCTTTTTACGCCGGTGTCGCCGGTGCGCTCTATGCCTCGCTGCTCAGAACGGCCATCCCTGAAGACTACGTCTTTTATAACTCCATCATCCTGCTGGCCATGGTTTTGATTGGAGGTCTCGGGTTTCTAATCGGTACGGTCTTCGGCGTCATTTTCATTACCCTGATACCCGTTCTGCTGGATTTAATTGTGGCCTATCTGGCCCAGGTCTATGACCCCAATATAACCATGTTCCTTGGACCGATGAAGGAACTGGTCTTCGGCGGGCTGATTGTTCTGTTCATCATTTTCAGGCCGGAAGGACTGGTGGGGGTATGGATCAGGATACGGGATTACTTCCGGATCTGGCCCCTGCCTTACATCTCGGAGTAGATTTTCAGGCTAAAGGATCTCTTGGCTGAGGAAGCATTCGGACCAGCCTCAATAAGGAGTTGAAGACCATGGGAATTCATGATTACACCATATATGATTTCATCTGCCGCAATGCCCAGCTCTATCCGAATCGCGACTGCATCGTTTACAAGGACACCCGTCTAAGTTTTAAAGACTATAAAGATCAATGCGACCGGCTGGCCGCGGGTCTCATAAAATCGGGCGTCACTCCAGGCGATCGTTTAGGCGTGGTGGCCCATAACAGCGATGAGTTCATGTTCCTTTACGGGGCGGTCGCAAAGATCGGCGCCATCATGCTCCCGGTGAACTGGCGTTTTAAACCGGACGAAGTGGAATACGTGCTCAATGACTGCACCCCCAAGGTCGTCTTTGCCAGCTCCGATTACCAGGAACTGGTTGCAGCAGCGGCCCGAAACGTGAAATCCATTGAAAGGCGCTATACCATTGGCAAAGGCGAAGTCCCGGAAGCGTTTCATCCGTTCGAGGAGCTGTATTTGGACGACGAGGCGCCAGGAGCAGGGGACGTTTCGGCTGACTCCGGTTTTGTGATCATCCACACGGCCGCGGTTGAGGGGCGGCCCAGAGGGGCCCTTCTGAGTCAGGCCAACCTTGTCTATTCGAACTTGATGATGGCCGGCCAGTATAATATGGGGATAGACGACTGCTGCGTCGGCGTCCTGCCTTTGTTTCACATCGCCGGGTTGAACCTGACTCTGGCCACGATGCAGGCTGGAGGAAAGAATGCCATACTCGAACGCTTTGATGCGGAGCTGACCTGCCAGCTCATTGACGAGGAGAAAGGCACGGTCTTCTTCAACTTTGCCCCGATCCTGAAAATGGTCATGGACAAGTATGAGGAAGGCTCCTATGACTTCTCGAGTCTGCGGCACGTCACGGGCCTCGATCATCCAGACAATATTACCCGGTTCCTCAAACTTGTGCCAAAGGTCACCTACTGGACCGGTTTCGGACAGACAGAGGCCATGGTCGTCACCGGAGGCCCTGCTTTTGAAAAACCCGGGAGCGCAGGCAGGCCTTCTCCGCTGGCAAGGGTGGCCCTCTTTGACGACTATGACAACGAGGTTCCAGTGGGAACTCCTGGAGAGATCTGCGTCCGTTCTCCGGCCGTCTTTCTTGGATACTGGGGATGTGACGAAGACAATGCCTATACCTTCCGGAACGGCTGGCATCACACCGGAGACATCGGGCGCTTTGACGAGGAGGGGTACCTCTGGTATGTCAAGCGGAAGG
The DNA here is from genome assembly GCA_019308995.1 of Deltaproteobacteria bacterium. Taxonomy (NCBI): domain Bacteria; kingdom Pseudomonadati; phylum Myxococcota; class Myxococcia; species Deltaproteobacteria bacterium. Next base: position 7,465 of record JAFDHD010000021.1, read on the forward strand.
CCCAGAAGGAACTCATCAAGCCCGGCGGAGAGAATGTCTATCCAGCTGAAGTCGAAAAGGTGATCCTGGCACACGAAGCAGTGGCAGAGGTAAGCGTCATCGGGGTCTCGGACGTGCAGTGGGGCGAGGCCATCAAGGCCGTCTGCGTCCTCAAACCGAGCCAGTCCCTTGAAGATCAGGAACTCATTGACTTCGTAGCCTCCAAGATTGCGCGCTATAAGAAACCGAAATACGTGACCTTTGTGGACGCCCTGCCCAGGAATCAGGATGGAGGAATAGATCGAGACCAGGTGAAAAAGGAGCACGGCGGCCGGTATTAAGGGTTATCTCCCCTAGCCCCTCAATCAGGATGATATCAATGCTTAAGCAGTCTCTAGGGCCTGCCTTTTAGAGAGCATGACAAAAATACGTTCCGAATGAAAATTTTAGGACTGCTTCATGGCTGACGCTCCTCGCCATGACATTTTATAACAATATCAAATGGCGTGTCATGGCAGCGCTGCCAGGTCAACCCTCCTTTAGTTTTTTCCAAATTTTTACCAGTTGCTAGAATCCGCCCATAAGTCTCCCAGATTTTTAGCCTCACTGCTCCCCTGGACCCCCCAGGGCCGTAGATTTCCTCAAAAAGAAGGCCATGACCGTTGCTTTTACCACGTCATTCATGGTATCTCCCTGGTAAGTTATTTTAAGGGTCATGAGGAAAAAACGAAAAATAGTATGAGGTATCACCGAGGCTTAAGGGATGAGCCAGGAAGAACTTGATAAAGATTCCGTATCATTTTTTGCAGGACTGGAAATTGGCGCTGTTTCCGTGAAATGGGTTCGCCGGACAAAAGATGGAGAGACCATGGCTGAGGTGATCCAGCATGGAGGCAACCCCAGGCAAAAGGTCCGGGAACTTCTTGAACGCCATAAGTCTGGAAATAATGCGCGTCTCGTCGTGACCGGCCAGGCGGCCAGGCTTCTCCTGGACCTGCCTTACCGGGCCGAGACGGAATGCCTGGAAAAGGCCCTTGCGTTTCACGATCTTAAGCCCGACATTCTCCTGTCCCTGGGCGGGGAGACATTCAGCGTCTACCCCATGAAGGACGGCCTCATAAAAAATATTATTTCGACTTCCAAGTGCGCCGCAGGCACCGGAGAATTCATTGTCCAGCAATTTCAAAGGATGGGCCTGTCTCTTAAGGAGGGCCTTAAGGCAAGTGAAAATGGCAGGATTATTCAGCTGGCCACCCGATGTTCCGTGCACTGTAAGTCTGACGCCACTCATAAGCTCAACAAAGGTGAATGTCAACCCGGGGACATCGCAAAATCCCTGATCCATGATCTGGCGAAAAAGGTCAGCGAAATGGTTGACCTGGCCGGGTGGCCGACGCGCTTGATCGTGATTTCCGGCGGGGTGGCCAGGAACGAGCTCTTTGTTGAAAGCTTTCGCCGGTTCCACAAAGACGCAGAAGTGAAGGTGCTCCTGGAAAGTCCCTACCTTGAAACCTTCGGGGCCTCTCTTTACGCCTCGGAACTACCCCCCAAAACCACCACCCCTTCAATCAACAAATGGATCAGGACTGCGGAGATCGAGTTCGAAACGCTCAAACCGCTCAAGGAGGCCGAGCCGCTCCTGGATTACAGGGTTCAGGCGAATACCCCTAAAGAAATCATTGAAGGCGCTTCTTATATCCTGAGCGTGGATGCCGGTTCAACCACCACCAAAGCGGTGCTGTTCAATGCGGCCGACGGTTCGGTGGGCGCGAGCTGTTATCTCCGTACTTTGGGGAATCCAGTTCTGGCGACAAAGAGGTGTCTGGAAGAACTCATCGAGCAGGTCGGGTTAAAATTCATAAAAATCATTCAAGCTGGCACGACCGGTTCAGCCAGGGAGATGGTTTCAGTGTATCTGGACAACTGCCTCACCTTTAATGAAATCCTGGCTCATGCCCGAGCGGCCTCCGAAGAAGTCCCGGACGTAGATACGGTCTTTGAAATCGGCGGCCAGGACTCGAAATTCATCTCTTTCCTGAAAGGGATTCCGATTGATTACGCCATGAACGAGGGGTGTTCAGCCGGAACAGGCAGTTTTCTCGAGGAATCGGCCTCCGTGGACATGGGTGTCGCCATGGAGGAGATCAGCCGCCTGGCCGAAGAAAGCCTTTATCCGATTGCCTTTGGCGAACGGTGCGCCGCTTTTATCAATACTGATTTAAGGAACGCTCTGCAGCAGGGGGCCAGCCGGGAAGATGTCATTGGCGGTCTGGTCTATTCTATTGCCGAGAATTATAACTCGCGCATTGTCGGTCCCCGGCACGTGGGGATGAATCTTCTCTTCCTGGGCGGCGTGGCCCTGAATAAGGCGGTGGCCCTGGCCATGGCCGCCCGGACGCAGCGCAAGATCGTGGTGCCTCCCCACCCCGAACTTATGGGGGCTGTGGGGATCGGTCTCATGACCAGGGATCTCCTGCGTCAGCATGACGCTCATGAGAAGGTTTATAAGCTTGAGGACCTCATCCAGGGCGAGCTGCAAGTCAAAGAAACCTTCCGCTGTAAAGCCTGCGAAAATAAATGCGAAATCCAGAGCATTGTCATCAGAGGCAAGAGTTACCCCTTTGGGGGGCTTTGTTCCAAATATGAAAAACTGCGTCATGAAGGCGACCAGGTGAAAGAGGGCCGCGACCTGGTGGCTTTACGAAACAGGATCATGTTCGAGGAATTCGGGCCTCAACCCGTGGAAAACCGGCGCGGCGCCATCGGTCTGCCCATGGCGCTCACCACCCTTGAACTCTTTCCTTTTTATGTAAAACTCATCAACGCCTTGGGTTATGACGTCGTGCTTTCAAACCCTTCCAAGGCTGGAAACGCCAAAGCGACCTCAGCCATCTGTTATCCCTGCGAGGTTGTCCACGGGGCCGTCCATGACCTTTTGAACCGGGAGGTTGATTTTATCCTTTTACCTCATGTCATTGAACTGGAAATACCTGAAGGTGCTCTTCACAGCTACACCTGTCCTTCGACGACCATTATACCGGATGTCATACGGGCAGCCTTTGAAGAGGCGGCCGATAAAATTCTCTCCCCCCATATTGCGCTTTCCAGGGACCTCATGGAAACGACCTTCAAAGAGATTGAGGAGATGGGCCTTTTACTGGGGTTGGATGAGGACACGGCCAAAAAAGCGGGCCAGGAAGCCGTGTGGCACTATGAAAAGTTTAAGAAGGTCTATCGAGAACGAGCTAGAGAGGAACTGGAAGCCTTGGCCAGGGAGCCAACGGTCGTCCTGGCGGGCCGGCCTTATTCTACCTGCTCCTCCGAGGTGAACCTGGCCTTGCCTCGCAAGATCACCAGTAGAGGCTTTCATGTCGTGCCGGTTGATATGCTGCCTCCATTAAGTGACGCTTTGCCTCAGCGTGATGTCTGGCACTTTACCCAACAGATCAGCAATGCTGTGAGGCATGTTCAGAATAATTCCAATTTATATATCTGCCTTCTTTCCTGTTTTTCCTGCGGACCTGACGCCAGCATGTATCACTACTTCCGCCAGACGCTCTCGGGGCAGACCTTCTGTTACCTTGAGATTGATTCACACACGGCCCATGCCGGTTTTGAGACGCGCGTGGGCGCGTTCCTTGATATTATTGAAGGGCGGCGGCGCAAGGGAGAAGACCAAAAACCGAAGTGAGCTCGCGCCAAGGAGAAAAATCCATGGATCAACCGCAAGCCAAACGGGCACGGCTTTCTGAAAAATTTGACTACATTATAGCTAGCGATGGCCAGAGGGTGGAATATGACGACCCGCGCCTGGTGCATATCTGGACTATTGACCACAGCCGCTTTACCTTGCGTATGATTGCTAAAGTTTATGAAAGAAGCGGGCGGAAATTCAGGTTCTGCGATGCGACCAGTACCGAGGTGATGCAGTACGCCAAAAAAGTGTGCTCAGGCCGGGAATGCATCCCCATGACCGCCATGGTCGGGGCCGTATTAAAAGATATTTACCACCAACGAAGCAAGGATGAAATATCAATTTACATCACCCTGGATCAGCAGGGGCCCTGCCAGAATGGCGCATGGCCCGTGGTTTGGGAGACTTTTGTCCAGCGGCTTAATTTAAAAAATGTCATCTCCGGCGTCATGCCCAGCCTGGCGAACAACCAGCTCGGGCTAGGGGATGAACACACCAGGACGGTGAACAAGTGTCTCCTTCTGGGAGATTCGTTCGAAGAGGCGGAAAATACGCTGAAATGCCTGGCGCAAGACAAAGATGCGGCTCTAAAGACGTTCGAAGCTGAGTTCGAACGATTCACTGCGTCTTTCAAACTGGGGGATAAGGCCATTGAACCGGCTTTAAACGCATGGGCGGAAAAGATGGCCCAAATACCTCTTAAGGCTTCAGTCGAGGAAACCCCAAAGGTGTTGATCTTCGGAGGGTTAAATCTACTGTTTGTCCATTATCCGGCCACCAGTTATTTTATCGAACAGGGTATCCTTCCCAAGGTGGTTGATTATGCCGAAGGCTCCTGCTGGATAGAAGCGGAAAACCTTGTCAGATACGGCTTTAAAAAGGGTCTGATCACGCCAAAGGAACACTTCTCCTTCAAGCCCCCGAAAAAAGATAAAAAAGAGGCCTTGACTGCGAGAAAGGCCAGGTTAGGCGTCTTTCTCATTGAATCCCTGCGCAAGCAGTTTCGCGAAATTATGGAAAAATCAGGCCTCCTGTTTGACGAGCCCATCCCCTTTTCCGAACTGGCCCAGGAAGGCCATCAGTATGTTTCCTATAATGGAATGACTGAAACCTCCATCATCACCGGGAGGTACGTCTGCTCCATCAAAAGCGGCTTATATGACGGCCTGGTAAATCTGGGTTCGTTTAACTGCCAGCCCGCTATGAACTCACAAGCGATCATCCGGCCTCTGGCCAATAGAAGCGATGTTCCCTATGTCGCTATTGATTGTGAGGGGCCCTGGATATCCACCAACCAAAAGAGACTCCTCGAAACCATCGCCGTACAGGCGAAAAGGATTCGAAAAAAGAAAAATGCAAGGCGTTCTTGAAACACCTTTTCCTTATCTTATTACTGGAAAAATCAAGGAAGAGTTGAAGTCAATCGGGGGAAATCCTTGTAAAAGAAGGAATTATAAAATTGATCGTGAAGTATTGCCTGTTTTATAAACCTGTGCCAGCATTGACATACTGATTAATAATAAGCTAAAATGGTTAAACTTGGCTTTGGCCGGTCATTTTGCAGATAGCCGGCTTAAATACGAAAACAAGGAGAAGGCAATGAATACAAGTCGTGACTGGGAAAAATTGATTCGAAGGATGGAATTGTTGATGAGGCTAAAATCCTTTCCAGTAGCCTTTAAACTGCTGGAGGATAAAACAAAGCTTGATGAAATCCTATTTATGCGCAGGTTAGATCACCCATCTACACTTTGCCAGCTCATCAACCTTGTCAGGAGTTTTGATTGGACAGTTGGTGCAGATGTTGACGGTCTTCTGGGCAATAACTGCGCTTCTATTATCGGTCTTTCTGATATCCCTCAATTCATGAAAGAGGGGATATTTAGAAGTATCGTCTGGACCCAGAGCCGGGCAGATGGCAAGAAGTATGAAAACTCGATTCCTCGCCTGCCCCTGGGAAAATATGAGGCAGTGGCAATGGCGCCGCTCGTCTATAAACCATTTGAGCCTGATATTGTCCTTATCTATGCCAATCCGGCTCAAATGATGCTTCTTATTAACTCCCTGCAATTCGAAGACTATGAGGTCATGGAATTCTATTGTGTCGGTGAAACGTCCTGTGCTGACGCTATTGCCAGGTGCTATTTGACGAACAAACCTTCCCTGACCATCCCCTGCTATGGTGAGCGCCGCTATGGTCACGCTCAGGATGATGAATTGGTCATGGCGGTGCCAGCCGAGTTGATGGAAAAGGCTCTTCGGGGGATGGAGGCTCTTTACAAAAGAGGCATTCGCTACCCCATCAGCTACGCGGGTGCTGAACAAGACGTGGCCCACGCCTTTCCGGAAACCTACAGCGGCCAGGAAAGATATCTCGCTTTAAGAGGAAAAGACAACAGACTGCTTCTAGGCGTTACCGGGGGCATTGCCACCGGTAAGACTGCTGTTGCGAAAATGCTGGAAGAACTGGGCGCACCGATTATTGATTTTGATGTGCTCAGCAGGGTGGTCGTGGACCCGGATAAACCTGCCTGGCAGGACATCGTTAATTTCTTTGGGGAGCAGGTCCTCCAGGAAGATCGTGCTTTAGACCGGAAAAAACTTTCTGAGATCGTTTTTCAAGACATGGAGAAGCGGAAAAAACTCGAAGGCTTCATTCATCCAAGAATCGGGGAGGAATTTGCCAGACTGGTTGAGGAATACGCTCGTCAGGACCCGGATGCTATCATTCAGGTGGTGATACCTCTCCTGATAGAAACGAACATGCATCCTATTTTTCATCATCTTTTAATGGTTTATGCCCCGGAGGAAGTACAGGTTAAACGTCTCGTGGAACGGGACAATATCACGGAAGAAATGGCTATGAATATAATCAAGTCCCAGTTATCTGTCGAAGAGAAAAAAGGCTATTGCGATTTGCTTGTTGATAACTCAGGTTCACTTGAAGATACGCGTAAACAGGTTGAGGAGCTTTGGGAGCAATTAAAAAAAATTCAGCAGGAACGCAAGGAAAAGAAGAAAACATCTGAAGCGTGATTTCCGCTGATATCATGGTTACAGGAGTATAAAAATGGTTTTACGCTTTTTAAGGGAAAAGGTCGTTGAGGTGGAACCTCTGGCTGATGGAGAACTGGCTGTAACGTGGAAACTTGCCGACGACTTATTAGAAGCTGAAATCCAGATGAAAGTCCTTCCTCCGGATTTGGAAATAACGGAAGCACAGGCCCGCATTATTCGTGCGCCTCATGCAGCGTGTGCGTCCGTTCCGGATTTGATTGAAAAAGTTGAAGGGGTTCGCATCGGACCGGGCTTGCGCAAGATCGTAAAAGGATTGATAGACGGTCCTGATGGATGCAGCACTTTGACTGCTGGAGTGCTGGAGTGCTGTAACGCCGTTATTCTTCATTTCACCAGACCGGGTATTCAGGCTGGAGACGGTTTGGTGTTAACCGAGGAAGAGCAAATTGCCAGAGGGCGTGAAAATTTGAAAAGAAATCCTCGTCTGGTTCGAAGCTGCATCGCCTTTGCTGACGACAGCCCTATCATGCAGGGCCTCGGCCTTTAAGGAGTGAAAAGATGATTACATTTAGTCGAAGTTCAATCGTTGGGGCGGAGTTTCCGGACGATAAAACCGTGCGGTTCCACGGCTCCCAGACAGACCACATCTATGATATGGAAATAGAAGTGGATGTCCGCATCCCTGAAGGCGAGATCGTGGCCATTAAGGGATGGATGAAACGATATACCACCCCCATATGCCCCCAAGCGGTGGATGTCCTTCAAATGGCCGTCGGGATATCGCTTCGGGAGGAAGGCTGGGATTCCCAGATCATGAGGGAAATTGGGCGCAAAGGCTGTGAGCATTTCGCCGAGATTCTGATCGAATGCGGCCGGTGCCTGGATCAGGCCCGAATGGCCAGAGAGCTTTATCAGCCCGTCATGGAGGATGCAACCATTGATCAGAATGAGTTCACCCGGAGCTGGGTCAAGGAACATCCAGATATCCAGGGTTCCTGCCTGGCCCGAAGCTAGGGGGTTGAGATGCGCGTTGATCTGCATATACACACCAGCCCCCGCTCTCTCTGCAGCCACATTGATCCTCCTGACCTGATCCAGGAAGTCAAGCGGTTAGGCCTGGACGGATTCTGTTTGACCGAACACCAGGTTATCTGGGACCCTCACGAGGTGGATGAACTGGCCCGGGACGAAGGCATCAAAATCTTCAGAGGAAATGAGATCACCACCAATCAGGGGGACATCCTGGTCTTTGGGTATGAGGAGGACCTCCAGGGGGTGGTGCCCATCAAAGTTCTTCACAACAAGGTCAGAGAGGCCAATGGTTTTATGATCGCGGCTCATCCCTTCCGCGGCTTTAAAACTTTCGGAATTGGCCAGCTCAAGATGAATGTGGACCAGGCCTGCAAGCGAAAGGTCTTTCAGTACATAGACAGCATTGAGGTCAGAAATGGCAAGCTCAATGAACAGGAGAACGATATGGCCAGCCAGGTGGCCGAACGCCTGGGCCTCCCGGGCACGGCAGGCAGCGATGCCCATAACCTTGATGAAGTCGGAAAATGGATCACTGTTTTCGAACGGGACGTCCAGAATGAACAGGAGCTGATGGAGGAACTCCGCGCCGGACGGTTCACCATTGGATCAGCACGATAAAAAGGGAAGCGTTCTGAGGCCAGTCTGATTCTTCAAGGAAGACCATACTTTAGGGGGAACTTAAAAAAGTCCCTCCCTTGACTTGTTATTGATTTCAGTTCATCTCCAAAAGAATTGATGAAAAAAAACTATGTAACCAGATATTTGACATCAGAAAAAATTCGAGCAAAGTGGCTTATCCACGGGTTTATTGATTAAGGTTCTGATATTGTTGAATTTAGGAGCAATCTAATATTTTTAATGCCTGGGGAAATCCTCCCAGTTCCCTTTACAAAAGGTGGGAGTGCTAAAAATCCCCCTTTTCTAAAGGGGGATTAAGGGGAATTTTTTTAAAGCCGAGTGTTTAATCAATAACACTCTGGCTGAACCGACCGGCCTATTTACATAGAATCATTCCAATCTATTGAAATTGCAACTGATTATATTACAATCCAATACCAATAATTGACTGCGAAACACTGGTAAAATGATCAACAAAACCGGAGATGAACCGCAATTCTTCATCTCTAAGGAGAAGAAAATGGAAAAGATATTGATTGTGGGCTGTAAACGGGCCATGGATGACGTCTGTATCGGATGTTCGAGATGTATGGTCGGATTTAACCGACGGGAAGGCGAGTTCAGCCGTTATAAGGACCAGGAAGCTGGATTAATGGGCCTTTTGAATTGTGGTGACTGCCCGGGCGCGACCATTGTCACCAGGCTGGCTCAGGTCAATCTCTGGAACGCGCCCATGGAAGAAAAGGTGACCAAGGTCCATGTGGCTCCCTGTGTCATAGATCACTGCCCTTACAAGGATACGATCCTGGCCAAGATCAAGGCCAAGTGCGGCGTAGAGGTCATCGAAGGCACTCACCCCTACATGCCGGAAGACATCTTTGCCTGAGCCTTTGTCGGGGTGTGATAACCTCAGGCCAAATCCTGAGGAGGGGTTCGTATGGCCGATGAGGCTGAATTGGACGAAATGCTTTTAAAGGTGTTGACTGCTATCTTCAAGGAGACTCAGGGCGCTCCTGACAGCGTTATTAGCATGTGGACCGTGGGCCAGGGCCTGGGCCTGGACCGGGCTGAGATGGAGAATCTGTCCATGGAACTGGTCAGCCAAGGGCTTCTGGAGATAAAGAGTCTGTCCGGGAAGGTGGCCTTGACCGAGACCGGGTGGGAAAAAGCTCAAACTATCGAACCCGACGCCGCCCGGCCAAAGCCCTCGGATGACCTTGAAGGTTTTATTGAAGAACTGATGGCTTCTCTAGAAAATTTCGGTCTTGAGGATCAGGCTCGGAAAGACCTGGAGATAGACCTGGCTACACTTCAAGGGCAGATGACCCGCTCCCAGAGGCTCCCCCGGGTCGTGGAGGCTAGCCTTCAGGCCGTTAAAGAAACCCTTGATTCAGCGCCTCATCCCCCCGGCTCCTCCCTTCTCAGCATCCTGACCAGGTTGACAGCAGCCAAAGAATAGAGGCAGGAAGGCAGCCTGCTTTCCCATCAAGGCTCGGACTTACTCTTTATCAAGGCAGAAGCAGCTCCTGCCCGACCTTGATGTCCGTGTCCTGAATATTATTGATCTTCATCAAGGCCTCAACCGATACACCGGCCTTGCGGGAGATTTGCCATAGAGTATCACCCGGTTTGACCGTGTAAATCCGGGGCTTTTTAGCCTGCGGCTGCCGCCCCTGGAGAGCCGACTTAGCCCTGGTAACGGTTTCTGGCCGCTTGATCTCAAGCCTGTCTTTTTCAGCCTGCTTTTTTAAGGCCTGGTTTTCCTTCTGAAGGTCAAGCAACTCCTTTCCCAATGAGTTAAGCTCTCCTTGTGACCGAGACAGCTCCTCTTTGACCGCAGCAAGTTCGGATTCAAGCTGTTTGTAGTCCGATTCCGGAACCCCGCACCCGCTTCCCAGGGTAAAAAAACCGGCGGCAAGTAAAAAAATAAAGATTCTCTTCATTGGATCTCTCCTTTCCCGGAGGGTTCATTCTTGAATCCTTCACGAACCGCCTCAGAAGGCAAGCCCTTCGGCCTCAAACCTGTCCCGCATTTGCCCTTTTAATGCATTGAAGGTCAAACCGTCTTGAAAAAATGATCGCCTGCAAATCCGAAGCAATGATACCCAAAAACTGTCTTTAACAGGGAGAAGTATAAGGCAAGAGGAATCGGGCGTCAAGAACGGAAGAGTCGTTATTTTAGAGTAATTGCTAAAAAAATGCTCTGATATAGATTTCCGCTTTCGCGGGAACGACAGTGGAAGTTATTGTCATTCCCGCGCAAGCAGGAATCCAGATTCTGAAACCAGGAAGCTAAAAGGAATACAATTATGATAATCGCTAAATAATCTTGGATAAAGCCATGGCCTTTAAAAAAGAATAACAACGATCATACAGACCCTATTATTTCACGAACTGCTGGCGGTGTTGAACCTTCATTTTGTTAAAAGGAGGAACATAATTTCTATCAGGTAATAAAGAGTTAAAATTGCTTAGGGAAAATGAGTTATTTTTTCTCATGGAGGGAATTCGCACCCAAAAAGGTGACCATCTGATTCAAATACCATTTTCATCAATTCCTGCCTAGAGATTCGATTTTTTTCTTGACAATTCTTGAGCAACTGTTTTATTAGGTAAATAAAATTCACTCATTTGTTTTTCATCAATTTTATGTTGTTTTGCAATGATGTTATTTTGACTGTTTACATATATGAATATTCGACAAGTCCGCTGGAAAGTTTAGCTTAAACTTGATCGGATTATTTGATCGGGCGTAAGAAATACCCCATTGACCGACCATAAAGAGGTAAAAGATGGTCCATGATATCAGGAATTAACTCAACTGTTAAACAGAAAAGGAGGAAACATGGCAAGAAAAAAGGTGGTTGATTCAGCAAAGTTGATCAAGGCTGTAGAATCTGGGTTGCCTGCAAAAGAGACAATGAGCATGTTTGGGTTCAAGACAAGAACTCAGCTTAAATCATTTTATCTCGACGCTCTGGTAGAAACAGGCAAGGTCAAAGGCATCGTCAGCCGCATCCTCAAGAAAACTAGGCGACCAAAGAAGATCAAGGCAATCAAGGTTAATAAGCGGGGAAGTTTAGTGGTAACGCGCGGCATGGTTGAGGAAATGAAGTTTGCCATTGGCGACGCCTTTTCCATTCGAAAAACCAAATCTGGAATCAGCTTGCGAAAAAACTAAAGACAGTTCATCGCTCTAGCAGCCTGATCCAACTTTTAATCATTATTCGATCAAACAAATAAGTCCCCGGCTTCTGGCTTGAAGATAATTTCTGCCTGCGGTCGGGGATTGGTTTTATGATGTCATTTAACATTTTCAAAATTGGAGCGGATGTGGTAAATCACAGCGTCTTGTTTCGTTTTTATTTACAGCTCTTTTTTTGATTCACCGGATGGCCCCTGGTTGGGTTGAAAATTGACTAGGTTTTATGATACTAGTAGGCCCTGATTTCAGATGATGCCTCTCACGGGAGCAGATGATGATCGTCACACAAATCCTCGTTGGACAGTTTGCTGTTTTTTGTTACCTCATCGGCTGCGAGGCCACGCACGAGGCCCTGGTAATAGACCCGGCCGGTGACGAAGATCGCATCAAGGACGCGGCGCAGGAAGCCGGCCTGAACATCAAGTACATCTTCAACACGCACGGCCATCCAGACCACACCTGCGGTAACGCCCGCATGAAGGAAATAACCGGGGCGGCCATTGTGATGCATGCCTTGGATGATGATATCTTTAATATCAAAGGCAACGCTCGCATGGCTTCGGTCTGGGGCCTGGCTCAGTCTCCCCCGGCTGATATCAGGCTGGACCAGGAAAAGACCTTCAGGGTCGGTCAGGTCAATCTGGAGATTATTCATACGCCCGGTCATACCCCTGGAGGCCTCTGCCTGCTTGGAGAAGGCCAGCTCTTTACCGGCGACACCCTGTTCGTAGGCAGCGGTGGCCGAACCGATCTGCCATATGGTTCCCTGTCCGCCCTGCTGGATTCCATCAAGAAACTGATGGCCTTGCCTGACGACACGGTCATCTGGCCTGGCCACGACTACGGCGACGTCCCGACCTCGACCATCGGCCGTGAAAAAAAGACTAATGTCTATGTGGTTGAGTTCGATCTTTTAGAGGAATAGAGGTTATTGATCCAAAAAGGCCTGTGAACTGTTTCTGGGTACCGGCCTCGTTTATGACAATCAACCTCGGGCTGGCCGACTTGAATCCTGTGAGGTTCTCTGCTATAGCATACCCACGAACACAATTTAAACTCCAGGGCCTCCTGGAAAGGATAAAGACTTGAAGGTTATCATCGTCGGCGCCGGCGAGGTCGGCTATCATATCGCTAACAAGCTCTCCAAAGAGAACAAAGACGTGGTCCTGATAGACCTGGATGCGGAGAGGCTCAAGGAGGTCGGTGAGACCCTGGACGTTCAGACCCTACATGGCTCTGGAGCCAGCCCTACCCTGCTGCGCCTGGCCGGTATAGAATCCGCTGACATGATCATTGCGGTGACTGACAGTGATGAATCCAATCTTGTTACCTGCCTCATGGGCCGCCTCCTTGCCACGGGCACGACGCGCATCGCCCGCATCCGCAACCAGGATTTCTTTAATATCGAAGAGTTAATAACTGGAGAGGTGCTGGATTTATCCCTGGTCATCAATCCTGAGGCGGAGGTGGTCAAGACGATCCTTCGCCTGCTCGAGGTTCCGGGCGCCATGGATGTGGTTGACTTTGCGGACGGCCTGGTCAGGCTGATCGGGCTCAAGATAACCCCTGATTCAAACCTGGCCGGTCTGACCATGGCCCAGCTTCGTGAAATTGATCCTGAGCAGCACATCCTTATTGCCGCCATTTACCGGGACACGAGCGTGATCATCCCGCACGGCGGGACGCAGCTTGAGATCGGCGATCTGGTTTATCTGCCAGCGCGGCCTGAAGAGGTGGAAAGGATCCTGCGCATCTTCGGGCGAACCTCAGCCGCGGTGCGCAATATTTTTATCGTCGGCGGCGGGCAGGTCGGAACGGGGCTGGCCTTGGCCTTGGAGGATTGGCCTGTCACGGTCAAACTGATCGAAAGAAACGTGGAAGTTTGCCAGGAGTTGAGTGAAATCCTGAACAAGACCATCATCTTGAAAGGGGATGGCACCGACCAATCCCTGCTCGAGGAAGAGAACGTCGCCGATGCAGACGTCTTTATCGCCCTGACCAATGACGAGGAGGAAAACGTCCTCTCATGTCTGCAGGCCAAACGATTGGGGGCGCGGCAGGCCATTACCCGGATCAATAAGTTCTCTTACATCCCCCTGGTCACGGCCATAGGTCTCGAGACAATGGTCAGTTCGCGCCTCTCAGCGATTTCGGTCATCCTCCAGCATATCCGTCGAGGCAAGGTCGTTTCCGTGGCGGCCCTTAAAGGTGAAGACGCCGAAGCCATCGAATTCGTGGCCTTGGAAAGCTCGGATATCGTCGGGCGATCCATTGAGGAAATCAAGTTTCCTCACCAGGCAATTATCGCGGCCATTGTACGGCAGAATCATGTCATCATCCCCACCGGGCAGACCATTATCCAACCTGATGATCGAATCATAATCTTTACGCGCCGGGAGGCCATCAGCAAGGTAGAAAAGGCCTTTATGGTCAAGCTGGAGTATTTCTAGATGAACCTGAGGTTGGTCTTCTATCTGATCGGGATACTCAACCTCTTCCTGGCCTTATCCATGACCGCCCCTTTAGCCGTGGCGATCGGATATAATGATGGCCTGGCCTTCGCCATGCTGCACAGTATCCTCCTGACCCTCCTCTCCGGCCTGATCCTGATCCTGTTCTGCCGATCACCCGGCCAGGAAATTCGCCATCGAGAAGGCATGGCCGTGGTGGCCCTGGGATGGCTTTCGGCCGGTTTTTTTGGAGCCTTACCCTACTACCTGTCCGGAATTCAGGCCAGCTACCTGAATTGTCTCTTTGAATCCCTTTCCGGTTTTACGACCACCGGGGCCAGCATCCTGACGAACATAGAGGCCCTCCCCAAAGGCATTCTTTTCTGGCGCAGTCTGACCCACTGGCTGGGTGGCATGGGCATCATTGTCATGACCATTGCCATCCTGCCTTTACTCGGGGTCGGCGGGATGCAGCTTTACAAGGCTGAGGTTCCGGGTCCCACGGCTGATAAACTCCAGCCGCGCATCACCGAGACGGCCAAAACCCTCTGGAAGGTCTACCTGATCTTCACCGGGGCTGAGGTTATCCTTCTTTATTTTGGCGGCATGGACCTCTTCGACTCCTTCTGCCACACCTTCGGCACCCTGGCCACCGGCGGCTTTTCTACTAAAAACGCCAGTATCGGCCATTACCAGAGTGTGTATTTTGACGTTGTCATCACGGTCTTTATGCTTCTGGCTGGCATCAACTTCGCCCTGCACTACCAGGCCCTGACTGGCAACCTCAAGGCCTTTTACCGGAACTCAGAACTGCGGTTTTTTCTATGCGTCTTCGTTCTGGCGACCATCCTGGTGACCTGGTCAATATGGAGAAACAATGTCCCGTCTTTAGCCGAATCCTTGCACCAGGCCTCCTTCCAGTCGGCCTCGATCCTGACCACCACCGGCTACACCACAGCCGACTTTGAACGATGGCCTTCCCTGGCCAGAATCATTCTCATTATCCTCATCTTTATCGGCGGCTCCGCTGGTTCGACCGGCGGGAGCATCAAGTGCGTCCGCATCCTGCTCCTCCTGAAGCACACTTACCGTGAGCTCAGAGGTTTGATTCATCCGCATGCCGTCATCCCGATCAAACTCCAAGGCAAGGTCGTGCCAGATGACGTTCTTTCCTCTATCTGGGGATTTTTTATCCTGTTCCTCTCTCTTTTTCTCGTGGCTTCGACCATCCTGACCATGATGGGCATTGATCTGACCACCTCTTTTATGGCCGTGGCTGCGACTATAGGCAACATCGGACCAGGATTGGGCGCGGTTGGCCCGACTGACAACTACGCGCACCTCCCTCAGGCCGCCAAGGTCGTCTTGATGCTGTGCATGCTCCTGGGCCGACTTGAGGTCTATACCGTCTTTATCCTGTTTGTCCCGGAATTCTGGAAAAAATAGAAAATCGGTTTGAGTGAGCTGATTGACTCCGGGC
Source organism: Deltaproteobacteria bacterium (assembly GCA_019308995.1). Lineage (NCBI taxonomy): Bacteria > Pseudomonadati > Myxococcota > Myxococcia > Deltaproteobacteria bacterium. The sequence goes on from JAFDHD010000021.1 coordinate 22,941, forward strand.
GGAAAGCCTTTTTAAAAAATCCAACCCGGTCAGCCTTCATAAGAGGTCTTGAGGCCTTTATCCTTTTCAAATCGTTCTATGGCAAGCTGGATGAGCCGGTCTATCAACTCCGGATAAGAGAGGCCCGACGCCTCCCAGAGCCGCGGATACATACTGATCTTTGTAAAGCCGGGGATGGTGTTGATCTCGTTTACAATGACTTCATTATTCGTCTTAAGGAAAAAGTCCACGCGGGCCATGCCTTCGCAGCACAGGGTCTTAAAGGCCTTAATCGCCAGGTCCTGAACCTGACCGGTAATCTGAGCCGGCAGTTCTGCCGGGACCTTCAAAAGAGCGCCGTGTTCATCAATGTATTTGGCTTCGTATGAGTAAAATTCATGGGAAGGGATGATTTCACCGGGCACTGAAGCAATGGGGTCCTCGTTTCCCAGGACAGAACACTCAATTTCTCTTCCTTCAACATGTTCTTCAATTATGACCTTATGATCGAATTGAAACGCCTCGTCAACGGCCTGCTCAAACTGATCCATGTCGTGGACCTTGCTAATCCCGATGGAAGAGCCGTAGTTGGCCGGTTTGACGAAAAACGGCAGCCCCAACCGGGCCTTGATATCCTCAAAATTCATCTCGTTTCGCAGATGCAGGTTAAAGATAAGAAACCTGGCGATTGGAATTTGAGCGTCCCGAAGCAGCCTCTTCATGACGTCCTTATCCATGCCCAGGGCTGAACCCAGAACACCGGCTCCGACAAAGGGAAGATCGGCCAGTTTTAATAACCCCTGAATCGTGCCATCCTCTCCAAAGGGGCCGTGCAGGATCGGGAAGACCACATCAATCGGCCCCACGGACCCTGGCCCGGAAGGGCTGACGAGCCGCTCCTGGCTGCCGCCGGGAATCAGGCTTATCCGGGCGTCGGAATCATGTATCTTGATTCTTTTCGGGTCCTCATCATGGAGCAGATACCGCGAGGTCTCCAGGAGGGACCACTGTCCCTTTTTGTCAATGCCAATCAGGATCACCTCATATTTTTCCTGGTCAATGGCTTCCAGCACGTTTTTAGCTGACCGAAGGGAAACTTCATGTTCACCGGACTTGCCGCCGAAAAGAATCCCGACCCGTATCTTTTTACCCATGTTCACGCCCCCTTATTTCACGCCGATGTACTGGAACCGGTAGTCAAAAACGGCCCGGATATTCAGACGTTTGAGTTTAATATGGTCCGGAAAGCCCGGGTAAGGGGCGGCCCGGTGCAGCGCTTCGAGAGCGGCTTCGTCCAGGACGGCATGGCCCGAGGAGGAATCCAGGACGACCCGCAGGAGCCTCCCGTCGCTGCTCAAGGTAAAGACAGCCATGAGCCGGCCGCCTGCGATGTTTTTCTGGGCTCCAGCCGGGTAGATCCAATGATTTTTGATCCGGTTCTTAATCTGGTGCATGTAGGAAAGATATTCAGGCGCCTTACTTTCCAGGGAAATGGTGTCCTCATTCTCTGAATCGGCGTCAAGGACCGCCTTTACAGAGGTTTTCGAGGCCTTATCAGTTAGAACCCTGTCAGCCGTTTTTTTCAACTCTTCAAGCACGGGTTTTTTCAGGGAAGCAACGTCAATTTCCACTTCCATGACTAGCGGCGGACTGCTCATTGAGGCTGGTAATGGCGGCGCATATTGAAGCAAGGCGAAGCCCAGGATGTGAACCCAGGCTGAAATGACCAGGGCCAGGCCCAGGTCCAGCCCCTGGCGCCGCTGCCCGTCAGAGTTAATCATCCCCGACCCATAAATGTTCCTTTTTACGGTCGAACCACCATTGAGCCCAGTCCGTCTCCATGATCGCCTGGAAAAGGTCCTGGCCGACTTCTGTTTTGACGCGTTTTTGAGCAAAGGTAAGCCATTCAGCAGCGTAACGGTTGCCCAGGTCCTGTTTTTCTTTCAGTTCAACGGCCAGGTCCAGCTGGTCAGCGTCGTTAGCCAATAGAGACTCAAGGGTTTCCCTGGCTCTGAATTCTTCGAGCAAGGCCTCGATCTCCGGCCCGCAAGGCACGTTGGTCGCGGAATCAGCTCCGGCCCGAACCTCGTCCACCTTCACATACTGCTTGTTGACGTAATTATGGTCACCAGTGCGGGCCTCAGGAAAATCATGAAATAAACAGAGATTAACCACCTTGACCCGGTCCGCTCCTGGAGTCAGCCCGGCCAGGATGAAGCCCAAAATGGTGGTGCGGAAAGAATGTTCCGCCACACTCTCCGAACCATCTCCCAAGAATTGATATCCTGAGCGCGGCGTTTTCTTGAGCATCCCGGCCTCGAAAAGAAAGTTGGCCACCTGTTTGAAGGTCACGTTGGAATTTCCTTTAAAAAGGCAGTCGAGGCAGATTTTCCTGCCTCCCACCCGAACCATCCGGGGCTCCATGGTGGGTTCGCCGCAGCTTTCACAAGGCAGACTGGCAAATATCCGGGCCGTGGGCGGCAGCTCTATCTTCACCTCCTCGACCTTAAAAAGCTCCTCGTCCGGCGTGTCCAGAAGCAGCCGGATGTATGTGGCGCGGTCTGTGGGGCCGTCGTTCTTTTGAGACTTGAGACTATCCCTGCGAAAGGAGAGGCGCACGCCCTGCCCCTCGGGTCTGTAAGCCAGTGTAAACACCTGCTTGCCCCAGTCCCGAAAGATAAGGTTGCCTTTGCCAAACGTACAGCCGGTCACGAACTGGATTCCATCCACCGCGCTGGAGTCGTTTTCGACAACGGCCACGAGTTCCTCGTCTTCCGCCCGTTCCCCGCCGAGCCGATTCAGGCCAAGCAAAGCGGCCCGGTACCCGATAAGCAGGCCGGGGCAGAGGTGTCCGTGAAAGCCGACAGCCTCCCGGAGAAGCTCATGTGAGTCGCCAAGGCTGGGGTCCATCATCTCCTCCTTTATTCTCAAATAACACCATAAGTTGAGACCTCAAAAAAACATCCAGAGTTAAAAATTTAATTCATTCTATATTAGTACATTCACCAGGAGGTTCCAAGGATAAAACTGAAGAAAAATATGGGGTTTTAAAACGCAGGGGAAGCCGGTTTCCTCTAACCAGGGAGAAAAGAGGGCCAGGTTAAAGGCAGCGGTTTTTTCTTTCCCTGTATTTCACCAGCCCGTACATGCCTCTGACACAGTCGGCGGGATTGATAAAGTAGGGAATGTGATGCCTCTTGGCGATTTCGTAAACAGGCTCAGCCGTCCACATTTCAATATTGGATAAAAAAACCGGCTTACCGAACCTTTCAGGGATTAAGGAGAGCTGCTCGGCGAATTCCAGGCTTTGCACCATGCGCGCTGTTTTGGTTTCCCGGTCGAACTGGCTGGTCAGCGGCATGATAATCAGTCCGTCAATGTAATCCTGCTTGGCGACGATCTCGATGATCTTAATATAGGCCTCCATGTCTTTCATGGCAATGCAGTCAATGGGATTCAGCGGTGGGGGGCCGTAAGGCAGCATATGCTCACGCATTTCAGCCTGAGCCTCCGCGCTCATCTCAGGCAGTTCCAGACCCAGCCGGGTGCAGTCCTGGGCCAGGATGACATTGAATCCGCCGCCGTCCGAAAGAACAGCCACCCGGTTCCCCCGAGGCAGCGGCTGATAACACAGCGCCTCAGACATGTTGAACATCTCCAGGGGATCATGCCGCCGCATAACCCCGGCCTGCTGGCAGGCGCCTTCAAAGATCTCATCATTGGCCGCCATGGCCGCGGTGTGGGAACGCGCTGCTCGCGCCGAGGCCTCGCTCGCACCGGCCTTGTAAAGCAAGAGAGGTTTTTTTGCGGAAACGGATCGCGCCACCTCCAGAAAACGGCGGCCATCGCCTGTATCTTCCATATAGCCTGTGATGACGCGCGTTGAAGGGTCATGACCCAGGTATTGGAGCAGGTCCGTGAAATCAACGCAGGCCTGGTTCCCGCAACTGATGAACTTGCTCATCCCGAATCCATGCCTTGCCGCGGCGCGATGGAAGTACGAGCCAAGGGTACCGCTCTGGGAAATGAACGAAACCGGCCCTTGAGGCATTGCGACTTGGGGCTGGAAGATGGTATTGACGTTCCCCTCGGAACTATAGATACCCATGCAGTTCGGCCCGATGAAATAAAAACCGGCCTCCTTGGCCTCCCTGGCCAGCCTGTCTTGAAGTTCGGCTCCGGCAGAGCCAATCTCAGCGAAGCCCGCTGTAATCACAATGCCTCCCTTGACCTTTTTAGCAATACATTCCTGGATGACTTTCGCGACCAGCGAGGCGTTCACCACCACGACTGCCAGATCAATCTCTTCCGGTATTTCTGAGATCGCCGGGTAACAGCGGAACCCCTGAACCTCTTTTTCGTTCGGGTTGACAGGATAAATCTCGTGGCGGTACCCCCCGCCGACCAGCCTCTGCAAGGTCCGATATCCCCAAACTTCAGGGTTGTTGCTGGCCCCCACAACGGCCACCGAACGCGGCTTGAAAATGGCATCCAGGGAAGCCTTCATCTGAGCATTCATCTCTGACATCCTCTAACCTCCATGATATTTTATGGTTTTTAAGGAGCGCCGGGAGGTTATGAACATAAAAAAGGCTTAAAATTAATACTAATTTTAAGCTAAAGGAGTCCCGATCCTCAACTCCTGGATGCTTACATACCACAATTGCGGTGCGATTACAAATGATGGGGAGGAAGAAAGATAAATTGAGGCCGGGCCGGACCTTCTGAATGTAAAGGTGTTAAAAAACTTCACCTGGAATGTGCTTCTTAGCGCGCTGTCAATTGAAGGAAGGGCCGTTCTAAGTTAAGATTTGAAGGAGGTTTTTTAGGGAAATAATAATTCATTACCCAAAACTTACGATAAAAAGGCCTGGCTTTAATAAACATAATTTGACATTGTCTATTACATTTGTTAACTTTATTTTTAAATAAATTGGTGTAGTTATGATTATAGATCGCTTATGATTCATGTTAAATTTTACAGAGACCCTTAAGACACAAATCAGGTCGCAGACAGTTTAACTAGATGTTTATTTTCATAAATAAGGAGTGAGAGATGAGCGGATTAGAACACCTGCTTTCCCCGTTGAGGATCAAAGGCATGGAACTTCCCAATCGAGCCGTGATGCCGCCTATGGGCACCAATCTGAGCAATAATGACGGCACGGTCAGTGAAGCGCTCCTGGCATACATGAAGCGTCAATCAAGAAGTGGCGTCGGACTTATTATCGTGGAGGTCGCGGCCGTTCATCCCTCTGGCGCTTCGATCGCCAGTGAGCTCGGAGTCTATGACGATCGCTTTGTTGATGGGTTAAAAAAACTGGCGGCAGTGATCCACGAGGGAGGTGGTAAAGCTGCCATGCAGCTTCACCATGCCGGGCGTGAAAGCTTCTTTCTTTTACAAAGAGGAGAAGCCATCGCGCCGTCGGCTGTACCGAGCGTGGTATTTCGCCAGCCGGCGCGGGAAATGACCATTGAGGACATCAAAAAAATCATCGCCTCTTTTGGCCGGGCTGCGGTTCGCGCGCAAGAGGCTGGATTTGACGCGGTCGAGGTTCATGGCGCCCATGGCTATCTTTTGGCCCAATTTTTATCCGCGCTGTCTAACCAGCGTGATGACGAGTACGGCGGCAGCCTGGATAATCGGGCCAGATTCATCATTGAAATATTGGAAGAGGTTCGTAAAAACGTGGGGGATGATTTTCCTGTTTCTTTACGCCTCTCTGCCGAGGAGTTTATAAAAAACGGTTACGTTGTCGAAGACCTCCAGCCGATATTGCCCGACTTTATCAAAGCCGGGGCCGATATTATTCATGCTTCTCTCGGGACACACGGGAGCCCTGCCGGGATAACCAGCGCCCCGCCGGAGTATGAGCCAGGGTTCAACGCCTGGCGCGCCAAAAAGGTTAAGGAAGTGGTGGATGTGCCGGTAATCGCTGTGGGGCGGTTCACAGATCCTGTCCGGGCCGATGAGGTCATTGCCAATGGGAAGGCCGACCTGGTCGCCTTTGGCCGGCAGCAGTTAGCTGATCCGGATTATCTGACCAAGGCCAGGGAGGGCCGCCCGGAGGACATTCGCCAGTGCATCGCCTGTAACCAGGGCTGTATCGAGCGCCTGATGGAGGGAGAAGGCTCGATCCGGTGCGCCATTAATCCGGAAACCGGGCAGGAACTCATCTATCCTCAAGGACCGGCCAGGACCAGCAGGCAGGTATGGATCATTGGCGCAGGACCGGCCGGTTTGACCGCCGCTTACGAGGCGGCCAGGCTGGGTCATAAGGCTACCCTTTTTGAAAAGGAAGAAAAGGCAGGAGGCCAGCTGCGTTTTGCGGGTATACCCCCGCATAAAAGCGTTTACACGGACTGGATCGCCTGGCTCATCTCACAGGTCGAAAAGGCAGGCGTGGAGATTAAGACCGGAACACAGGTCACGGCCGAGATGATACAAGAAGAAAACCCGGAGGCGGTTATCCTGGCTTCCGGCGGACAGAAGATCGTGCCGCCCATTAAAGGGATTGACCTCCCCATGGTTCATGATGTCTGGCAGATACTGAGCGGCGAGGTTTCACCCCGGGAAAACGTGGTCGTGATTGGATGCGGGTGGCTGGGCATGGAAACGGCGGACTTCATGATCGAAAAAGGAAGCCAGATTACCCTGGTTGAAATTCTCAAACGGTCGCCGGTCCGGACACGCCTTTCTCATGGCTACATGCTGCATAAACGCCTTCGGGATGCACAGGCAAAAATGCTTTTTAACACCACCGTGGAAAGCATTCAGCAAGACTCCGTGACAGTCGTGCATGAAGGTCAGGAAGAAACCCTTTCACCGGTGGATCAAGTGGTTGTGTCGGTCGGTCTCAGGCCCCAGGACGAACTCAAAAAAACCCTGGCAGAGAAAGGCATTCGTCACCGGGTGGTTGGGGATGCCGTTCAGGTTCGCCGTATTATTGAAGCGACCGAGGAAGGGGCACGGGCGGCCTGGGACCTTTGAATTACCACCCTCAACCTTGAAAGGACGGCTTGAGGGAAACGTATTGCCTGAAACTTCAAGACCTGTCCTGGGCCTGACTCTAGGCGACGTGGCCGGTGTGGGTCCGGAGGTGGTGGTTCGGGCCCTGGCTGACGAGAGCGTATTTCAGGTCTGCCAGCCGCTGGTTCTGGGTGACCTCGGCGCCCTTGAGCGGGCTGTTCAGCTTCTCGACCTGGACCTGGCCATCAATGTCCTGGAGCCAAATCAGGAACCCGCCGCTCGCCATGGAACCATTGACCTCCTTCCTCTTTCCAGGCTGGACCCCCGAGACCTTGTCCCGGGCCACCCTAGCCTTGAAGGCGGCCGCGCCGCGGCTCGATACATTGAAACCGGAGCCAAACTCGCGCTGGCCGGACAGACCCAGGGGCTTGTCACGGCTCCGATCAGTAAAGTATCCTTAAACAGAGCCGGTTACCATTACCAGGGTCACACCGAGATGCTGGCCGACCTGGCCGGAGGCATGCCGGTAGTGATGATGCTGGTCGGATCGAGCCTTCGGGTGGCGCTGGCGACAACTCACATTGCGCTTAAGGATGTGCCAGGGCTCCTGAGTGCTGAACGCATTGTTACCACGGCCCGGATAACCGATGAAGCTCTGCGGCAGTACTTTAAGCTGGCTCACCCGCGCCTGGCCGCTTCGGCGCTGAACCCTCACGCCTCGGAAGGCGGCTTGTTCGGCCGGGAGGAAGAAGAGATTATCGAACCGGCCGTGGCCCAGGCCAGGAAGCAGGGGCTGGACTTCAGCGGCCCTTTTCCGGCGGATACCGTCTTCTACCGGGCCGTGCAGGGTGAATTTCACGCCGTGATCTGCATGTATCACGACCAGGCCCTGATCCCTTTCAAACTTCTACATTTCAAAGACGGCGTCAACGTCACCCTGGGGCTGCCTTTCATTCGCACCTCTGTGGATCACGGTACAGCATATGATATCGCCGGTCAGGCCCGGGCCGATCCCGCCAGCATGCTGGCGGCCTTGCGCCTGGCCGCCCGGATGGCCGCCGGACAGAAACCGCGTCCTTGAACATGATCACCCTTTAAAATCGTAAAAGACAATTCAGGGGTTTACAAAGCTGTCATGTTCAGCTTAATATGCTAGATCAGATAAAGGATTTTTTATGGGAATTAGAAAAAGTTTGCCTGAAGGGTTGAAAGAGACCGATACTCAGGGATCAGGTGATTCCGAGTCCGATCCGTGTCGGGAACCAGTGAGGCAGGATGGGGTGACGGCCCTTTTATTCGGGCAAAACAGGCCACAACCATAGAAACGATTAAGGAGGTAGATTATGGCTTTCGAACAAATCCTTGTGGAAAAGAAAAGGGAACACGTGACCACCGTGACGCTCAATCGTCCCAACGTCATGAATGCCATTAGCCCGGAGACCAGTAAGGAACTGGATACGGCCTTTAACGAGTTTGCTGATGATCCTGACGCCTGGATCTGTATTGTAACAGGAGCTGGAGATCGAGCCTTTTCCGCAGGCAATGACCTCAAGTATCAGGCTACACATTCGCCGGAAGAAATGAGAAAGGCCATGGAAGGGATAAAAGGCGGCTTCGGCGGTGTCACCTCTCGATGGGACTGCTTCAAACCCTTTATCGCCGCGGTCAACGGCCTGGCGCTGGGCGGTGGTTTTGAGGTGGCCCTGGCCTGCGACATCATCATTGCTGCCGACAACGCCACCTTTGGTTTTCCCGAACACCGGGTCGGGTTGATGCCTGGCGCCGGCGGTGTGCATCGTCTGCCGCGGCAGATGCCTTATCACATTGCCATGGGTCTGATCATGACATCCAGACGCATTACGGCCGAAGAAGCCATGAAGTGGGGTGTTATTAATGAGGTGGTCCCCCAGGCGGAACTTATGTCCACCGTGGATAAGTGGATAGATGAAATTATGCTCGGCGCACCGCTCTCGCTTCGCGCCAGCAAAGAGTCCACCCTCAAGGGCTTGCATATGCCGCTAGAGGAGGCTATGTCCATGAATTATCCAGGGCTGCAGAGGATGTACGGGTCCGAAGACGTAAAGGAAGGTCCGATCGCATTTGTTCAGAAACGCCCGCCTCAATGGAAGGGGCGCTAAAACCGGTAACGGGGGGTTTCGGCCCCCCCCCTTTATTTTATCTTTAAGGATTAATTTCTGAACTGAAGCCGTCTTATCACTGGCTTCTCTTCGCGACCTTCCCTACAAAACAGGAGATAGAGCACTCGCTTTGTTCTTGACCCGCCTCCTGATCCCACCTATACTTCGGCACTCACAAATTCGCCTCGTAATTTCCTGAGCGAACTATTTTTTTTAAATTTAGAAGTAAAGGCCGCATCTCATCCAAAGGGCGATAACGGTCTAGCCGGATTATGAGTATGACACCAATCACACGAGGGATTTCCAATCGCTGGCAGGCTGAAGGCGGATACCGGCAGGTCCTGTTCCTGGCGATCCCTCTTATCTTCAGCACCGGGGCGTGGGCGGTTCAGCATTTTGTTGACCGGATGTTTCTGGCCTGGCTCTCACCCACGGCCATCGCCGCGGCCATGCCTGCCGGCGCCCTCAATTTCGCCTTTGTGAGCCTCTTTTTAGGAACAGCTATCTATGTGAATACCTTTGTGGCCCAGTATTTCGGCGCTAAAATGGATGACCGCATTGGGCCGTCCTTGTGGCAGGGCCTTTACGTGGCTCTCATCGCCGGTCTGCTTCACCTGACGCTCATTCCTCTGGCTGGATTCTTCTTTGGCCTGGCCGGGCATGACCCTGATATTCAAAAATTAGAAGTTGAATATTTTCAAATACTCTGCCTCGGGACAGGACCGATAGTCGCCAGTGCGGCCATGTCAGGATTTTTTTCGGGCCGAGGCAAAACCTGGCCGGTGATGTGGGTCAATTGTATAGCCACCGGTGTCAACATCATCCTGGATTATGTAATGATCTTCGGGCACTGGGGGTTTCCGGCGTTGGGTATCAGAGGCGCGGCCGGTGCGACGGTCCTTTCAGCCTGCTTTACCTTCTTTGTTTACCTTTTCATGATTTTGCGCTCTCAACATGAAAAGCGCTACCGCACCCGGTCCGGCTGGCGATTGGATCCTTCATTGTTCAAACGTCTTTTACGTTTCGGCCTGCCAAACGGGGTCCAGTTCTTCCTGGACATGATTGGTTTTACGATATTTATTCTCCTGGTTGGACGTTTGGGCGTCATCGAACTGGCCGCTACGAACATCGCGCTCAATATCAACAACTTAGCCTTTATGCCGATGATCGGCTTCGGTATGGCCGTATCGGTCCTGGTCGGCCAGAACATGGGCAAGAACGAGCCGGACCTGGCCGAACGCAGCGTTTATTCAGGCTTCCACCTCACCTTCATTTACATGGCTGGCATCGCCCTAGCCTACGTCCTGATTCCTGGTCTGTTTATTTGGCCCTTTACGGCTCAAGCCGAACAGGCGAGTTTTGTCCCGATTCAGGATATGACTGTTATTCTGCTTAGATTCGTTGCCATCTACTGCGTGTTTGACACCATGAATATTATCTTTGCTTCAGGGGTCAAGGGCGCCGGGGACACCCGTTTCGTCATGTTTATGGTCATAGTTTTCGCCCTGTTAGGCCTGGCCTTGCCAACCTATATTGCCCTGGGTCTCTTCAACCAAGGCATATACACAGCCTGGATCATTTTCACGGTCTGGGTGAGCCTCCTCGGTTTTGCATTTTTATTCCGCTTTCTAGGTGGGAAATGGAAGACTATGAGCGTCATTGAGATGGCCCGGCCCACCCTGCCTGGTTCCATCCCGGGGAGACAATTCACCGCAAGCAAACCATGAAAACAAAGGGCCTGACTGCCGAGAAACTACAGGTTATGTATAATATTTCCCGCGAAGATAGGACGAGTTTTCATCTAGTAGCGAGAGGCGGATTCTTCTTTTGGCTCACCCTGCATCGAAAATGAGTGGCTGGGTAGAAGAGATTAAAAACCGAAAGCAACTGCTGAAAAACTAAGAGGGAAAAACTGTCACGGACAAGTGGAAGGCTGATCTTTTTCCGGTGAACTCACCGGCCTAGACGCCTCAGGTGCCTCCCCCATACCCAATAGTGACCTTGCCGCCCTCCACGATAACCGGTACGGACCTTTGGCCCTGGCTGTGCTCAAGCATCTCCTCTAGTTTTTCCGGGTCCTTTTTTACGTCATAGTACTCAGCATTGGAACCATAAGCCGACCTGGCTTCATCGGTATGAGGTCAACCGGATTTCCCGTAGATGATGACATTGCTCATCACGCTTTCCTCCTTTGGAATTTTCTCCATCAGTAACAGGTCTGATATGCAGCGCCTTGGCAGCCTTTTTGGCTGGGATTTAAATTTAATGTATCTTATCATAAGGAATCCTGCCAGTCCATCTGCTTCGAATGGAGCCATTTGCGTTGTAACGGAATTTTCTTATTTAGCCTCATATATTTCCACTTTTGAGGAAGTGATAATGGCTCGATCCTGTTCTGGGTCAGAATAAAATTAAGGTTTCGAGG
>JAFDHD010000022.1 GCA_019308995.1 Deltaproteobacteria bacterium
CCGCAGTACTCCTGCCCGCGGTGCTGTAAAAAATCAAGGCCTTGAAAGATGTCGTGCACGCATTCGGTATTGGAGTATACACCGAGAACGCCGCAGTTATCTTGAGCCGATTTCATAGATAAAATCCTTCCTTTATGATTATGAGGCTCTTGGCTTATGAAGTCAAAATCATGGGCGTTCCAATTGTATGTCAAATCTTGCGCTGTCTCGTTCGTTTGGTCCAGCATAATCTGGTATTTTTCTTAACTCGATCACCTGATATCGGCATGGTAACTTTGCAAGGACCTGACTCTTCCATGTCCTTTACGAAAGGCCGAAATGCCTCTGGCAGCGGCCAGTGCGGCCGCGGATGTTGTGATGTAAGGGACCTTATATTTAATCGCCGCCTTGCGGATGTAGGAGTCGTCATATTTGCTCATTTTACCGCTTGGAGTATTGACAACCAGTTGGATTTCTTTATTTTTAATGGCGTCTACAATATTGGGGCGCCCTTCGTGCATCTTGAGAATGGCTTCTGTCTTGATCCCATGTTCAGCCAGAAATTTGTGTGTCCCATTGGTCGCCTTGATCATGAAGCCCAACTCATCAAACTGTCTGGCGACCTCGATAATAAATTGCTTGTCCATATCAGAGACTGTAATCAGGACGGTCTTCCCATCTGGAAGGGTCTGGTTTGCGGCCTCCTGGGCCTTATAAAATGCCAGGCCAAAGGAGTCGGCAATCCCCAGAACCTCACCGGTGGATCGCATCTCCGGTCCTAGAATCGGGTCCACTTCCGGGAACATATTAAAGGGGAATACCGCTTCTTTGACCCCGAAATAGGAGATTGATTTTGGCTTGAGGTCAAGATCAGCCAGCTTTTTCCCCAGAATGAGCTGCGTGGCCAGATGAGCCATGGAGATGGCGCATATCTTTGAGACAAGCGGTACGGTGCGCGACGCCCGCGGATTGGCTTCCAGGATGTAAACCGTGTCGCTGGCAATGGCGTACTGAATGTTCATCAAACCAACAACATTCATTTCGATAGCGATTTTCCGAGTGTATTCGTGAATAGTGTCCAGGTGCTTGGCTGGAATACTGAGGGGTGGTATGACGCAAGCGGAGTCGCCTGAATGAACGCCTGTACAAAGGCGTCCGAACCGTCGGCAATGGCGTCAGCCTCGGCTTCAATTGCGTTTTCAAGGAACTTGTCAATCAGGATCGGGCGTTCCGGACTGACCTCCACCGCCGCAGCCAAATAAGTCTTAAGCATTCCCTCATCATGAACCACCTCCATGGCGCGGCCGCCCAGGACATAGGAAGGCCTGACCATGAGTGGATACCCAATCCTTGCAGCGATGCTGAGCGCTTCTTCCAGGGTACTGGCCATGCCTGATTCGGGTTGAGGGATTCCCAGGTCACGCATTATCTGACGGAAGCGGTCTCGATCCTCAGCCAGGTCAATGGTTTCCGGCGAGGTGCCCATGACCTTCACCCCCGCCTTGGCCAGTTCACCGGCCAGATTCAACGGGGTTTGACCTCCAAACTGTATGATCACGCCCTCTGGCTTTTCTTTCTCGTATATGCTCAGGACGTCCTCGACGGTGAGCGGTTCAAAGTAAAGTTTATCCGATGTGTCGTAATCTGTGGATACGGTCTCGGGATTGCAGTTCACCATGATGGACTCGAACCCTTCATCCCGAAGGGCAAAGGCGGCGTGAACACAACAGTAATCGAATTCGATCCCCTGCCCAATCCGGTTAGGCCCGCCGCCCAGAATCATAATCTTGCGTTTTTGGCTGGACTTGACTTTATCCGGGGCATTGTAGGTTGAGAAGTAATAGGCTGCGTTTTCCACGCCGCTAACAGGCACGGGCTCCCAGGCCTGAACAAGGCCCAGGGATTTACGGCGCTTTCTGATCTTTGCCTCGGGTATCTGCATAAGCTGGGAAAGATACTGATCGGAAAAGCCGTCTTTCTTGGCCTGCTCAAGCAGAGCGTCAGGGACGCCTTCACCTCTGAGGGCCAATATCTTCTCCTCCAAGTCCACCAGCTCTTTCATCTGCCGGATAAACCAGGGCTTGATATAGGTTTTTTCATAAAGGGTATCAATGCCGGCTCCCTTTCGGAGGGCTTCATACATAATAAACTGCCGCTCACTCGAAGGCTCGGTCAGAAGGTCCAGTAGATCCTCCAGAGGTCTTTCGTGAAAATCCTTGGCAAAACCCAGGCCGTAACGGCCTATTTCCAGAGATCGAATAGATTTCTGAAAAGCCTCCTTGTAAGTTTTTCCAATGCTCATAACCTCACCCACGGCGCGCATCTGTGTGCCCAGTTTATCTTCCGCGCCCTCAAACTTTTCAAAGGCCCAGCGGGCGAACTTCACGACCACGTAATCGCCCCAGGGCGTGTATTTATCCAGGGTGCCTTCACGCCAGTAAGGAATCTCGTCCAGGGTCAATCCTCCGGCCAGCATAGCCGAGATGAGGGCGATGGGGAAGCCGGTGGCCTTGGATGCCAAGGCAGACGATCTGGAGGTTCTGGGGTTGATCTCGATGACCACCACACGTCCGGTTCTAGGATCATAAGCGAACTGGATATTCGTGCCGCCGATGACCCTTATAGCCTCAACGATGTCATAAGAATGTTTCTGAAGCCGCTTTTGAAGCTCAGGATCAATGGTGAGCATGGGCGCGGTGCAATAGGAGTCGCCGGTATGAACACCCATGGCGTCCACATTCTCGATAAAGCAGACCGTAATCATCTGATTTTTTTTGTCGCGAACCACCTCGAGCTCTAACTCCTCCCAGCCTAAAACCGATTCCTCGACCAGGATCTGGCCGACGAGGCTGGCCGCGATGCCTCGGCTGGCAATGGTTCTCAGCTCCTCCACATTGTAAACCATACCGCCGCCGGTGCCGCCAAGCGTGTAAGCCGGGCGTATCACCACCGGGTAATCAAGTTCTTCGGCAATCTTCTCGGCTTCTTCTACACTAAAGGCGGGCTTGCTCCTGGGCATTTCGATGCCAAGCTGGTTCATGGTTTCCTTGAACGCAATTCGGTCTTCTCCGCGTTCAATCGCATCGATTTCGACACCGATGACTTTGACCCCGTATTTATCGAGGACACCGGTGCGGGCCAGTTCCGAGGACAGGTTTAATCCGGACTGGCCGCCAAGATTGGGTAATAAGGCGTCCGGCCTTTCCTGCTCGATAATTTCCACCATGGTCGGCAAGTTAAGTGGCTCAATGTAAGTATAGTCCGCCATGCCCGGATCGGTCATGATCGTAGCTGGATTGGAATTAACCAGGACAATTTTATAACCCAGTTTTCGAAGGGCCTTACAGGCTTGAGTGCCCGAATAATCGAATTCACAGGCCTGGCCAATGACGATGGGCCCGGAACCGATGATCATTACTTTCTTGATGTCTTGACGCCTTGGCATAGAAACTCCTTCAAGCTCGCTGTAAAAAACGAAGTGTGACAGAAGACAACCTGGATTTAACGGTCGGGGGAATAGTAGGTCAGAGCGGGTTTGGTGTCAAGGTGGAAATATCCTGGGTTACAAGGCAGTATAAGTCTGATGGAACTTATTAGAATGAGGATATTTACCCCCTTTGAGTTATTCTGGTTTCCTGGGTCCGGCGGGGACACTCAGGATCCGGGAAGATATGAATCCTCACATTTTTGATGTAAAGCGGGCCCCAGCCACATCTATTCCCAGGCAGAGTCTGGGAAGGAAAAAGCAAGGTTAAAAACTTTTCAATACTTAAGATTTGGCCCTTCGCCTCGACTCTTATCTTGAATACTCTCCCATCAACTCTGTCTGGCCAAGAATGTGTCCCTTCATGGCCTTAAGCAGTTTATCCTTGCTTGCGCCGGAAGCCAGGTCGAGCACTTCATCCAGGGCGTAAAGTTTGAAAAAATAACGATGGGTGCCCGAAGGAGGACAGGGGCCGCCATAGGACTTCCTGCCCCAACTGTTCCGTCCGTGCCTGCTGCCGTCGGGCAGCTCAGCTTTTGGAGGAACATCCTCGGGTAAGGTACGGGTCTTAGCCGTTAGGTTATAGAGCACCCAGTGAACCCAGGTGCCTACTGGCGCATCGGGGTCGTCGGCGATAAAGGCAAAACTCTTAGTACCTTTCGGCGAATTTTTCCATGTAAGCGGCGGTGAGATATCCTTGCCATCACAGGTATATCTCTCGGGAATTGATCCTTTGTGTGTAAAAACGGTGCTCGTTAATTCAAACGCCTCAGATTGTCCCCTCTTCTCTTGACCTCCATATGCTGAAGAAATATAAAAATTACTGATAAGAAAGGCATAAATAATTACAAAAACAAACAATGAAATGATTTTTTTCATCTTACGCTCCTGGTTCAGTTTGGCTCGCCTGGATTTGGTTATCAATTATTTCTTAAGGAGAGAAACGCTAAATTAGTATGGTATTCATTAATTTTGCCTTAATTTTGCAACCCGTAAAACCAAATCTCGGCTATCTTATTCTAACTGACCTTGAACCCGAAAAATTTATCCAGCTTCGGACCCAGGCCGCGTGAAAAGACGCGTTTGGGCAGAAAGAGGTGGAGATTTTCCCTGGCGCCCATTATGTCATAGGCAAAATTCTTGCGCACAAAATCCCGGGCGACATGAACGCCTCGATCCGAATCAAAACCTTTGAAGAATAGCTCACCCCAGCTGTTGAGGTAATAAACCGAAGTATCAACGATCTCCTTGCTCCATTCCGGGGCCTGGGTATTGATGGACAAGAACATTTTTTTGATGCTGGCCGGCTTGAGCAGCTCCAGCTCGTCCACCTCCCGGTACTTGAGGGGAGTGAAGAAGGACGTCAGGGCTTTAAGCAGGTCCTGGAGATCAGGCACGGTGAAGTAATGAGGCCGGTTAGCCGGGCCTCGGTTGAGGTTAATGGTGGTGTTGGTGTTATAAATACGGTTGTGAACCAGCCAGGCCAGTATCTCATTTAAAAAGGAAGCGCTCTTGAGCAGGAAAGGATCGCTCTCTCCCTGAACGATACTTTGCCAGGAGAACATTCCTTGATAGGCATGCCACGTCTTCTCGCCGTTTTTTTCCAGCTGTTGCAGGGTCAGGCCTTTAAGAGCGGGCGGTTCGTCAATAACGCTCATGATGGAATCAACTTTATTGGGTCGGCGCGAGTAGTAGATGTAAAGTTTGCGGCCCAGGATGGTCATATCCCTCGAACTGATGTTCAGACCGATCTGTTCGGGCTGTTTTTTCTGCTCGTTCCGGATGTTTTTATAGGCTTTTATCAGGTAACGGTTGACCTCCTGATTGAATTCCTGAACCTCCTGAAACGACCAGTTTTTGTAATTGTTCAGTTTGTCCACGAAGCGGTGATTCCATTCCCACTGCCGGATGTTGTTGACCATGATCTGCTTCTTGCGAGGCAGGTCGGTGCGGCGGTAGTCGGGCAGGTTGAGTTTGACCGCGGATTTGAGGTACATGGAGCGGCGCAGCAGATTCAGGTCCTGCGGCCGCTTCGTTTTGGTAAAGTAATCACTCGCCCGGTCAAACATCAGGATATAAGGATCGAGCAGGCGGACATCCTCATCCTGAGAAAGCAGCCGGGTTTTCAACTCGTGGCAGAGCAGCCCTCTCTGGCCCTGACTGAAGAGGTATTCTTCCAGCAAGGCCAGCTTGAGCACGGACTTGAAGGGACTGCCCATGGTCTTGTTGATCTGCCAGATGGCCGCGCCGTAGAACTCGCCCAGGGAGATGTCACGAACATTGCCCAGATCTATAAGCTCGTTACGGTTGATGATCTGAGATTGGCTGATTAAAATTTTCAGCCGTTCATACTCATCATCCTTAATCCCCGGAGGCATGACCCACCACATGGGCGCCTGACCGGCGATTAGGGTCATGGAGCGGTAGAATTCCTCCTTGAGCAGCCTTCCCTGGGCCGTGCCTGAGCTTTCAGAATCCACCTCCCCAAAATCATCGGTCCGCACCGCATCAATGCTCAAGGGAAAGCAATGAACTTCGGCCCCGGCATAGTCGGAGGCCCACCGTTCGATGGCCTTCAGCTTCTCTCTAAAATCGGCCAACGCTTTTTCATCAAAGGCCTCACGATCAATACAGATCCAGTAATCAAAATCAGATTTGGCGGTCTGGGCAATGGAACCCAGGCTCCCGATCAGGCTCACGGATTTGATCGGCAGGCTGGGATCCAGACGCGCATGGGGATGTGACCTAGGCATGTCGCGGCCTGGAAAGGCCTGTTCAAAGGACTTCAAGGCCTGAGGCGGCAACTCAAGATTGTAAACGCCGTAAGGGCTCAAACGGCAAGCATCCTTGGCCGGTAAAAGATCAATGGCCGGAACGTGCATAAGATAGGGAATAAGATCAAAGATACCCTTCTTACGCTTGGATAAAAGCCGGTACAGGAAATCCTTTTTTCCGGCATTGTAAAGCTTGAAGATCTGCAGATTTTGATTAAGGACCTTGTCCTCGAACGAACTGCTAACCTCCTCGGGAAGAGGCCTCGAGGCAACGACTTCATCCCCTTTTTTACGACCTAATATTTTATCAAAAAAGCTCATAGCCGATTTATCTGCGCAGCCAGAAAGGCGGCCCCGAAACCGTTGTCAATATTGACCACAGCGACACCTGAAGCGCAGGAGTTGAGCATGGCCAGCAGGGCCGTCAGGCCCCCAAAGCTGGCTCCATAACCGACACTGGTGGGCACGGCTATCACCGGCTTATCCACCAGACCTCCAACGACACTGGGCAGTGCGCCTTCCATGCCCGCCACCACGACATAGACCGACGCCCCTTCCAGGCGGTCGGCCTGACCGAGCAGACGGTGCAGCCCGGCCACACCCACATCCCGGAGAAGGTCAACCTCATGCCCCAGGACCGAAGCGGTCACGAACGCTTCCTCCGCCACAGGGGCATCGCTGGTTCCGGCGGAGATGATCATTATCTTGCCTCGCCCCTTGACCTGGCGCGGCTTCTGGATCAGGGTCAGGGCCTGGGCTCGCGTGTGATAGGTCGCCTCGGGAAACTTCTCCTTAACCGCGGGTACGATCTCGGGAGGAAGTTTGGT
The DNA here is from genome assembly GCA_019308995.1 of Deltaproteobacteria bacterium. Classification (NCBI taxonomy): domain Bacteria; kingdom Pseudomonadati; phylum Myxococcota; class Myxococcia; species Deltaproteobacteria bacterium. Next base: position 7,065 of record JAFDHD010000022.1, read on the forward strand.
CGCCAGCACATTCTCTCCGGCTTCAACGAGGCTGGTCATAATGCCGATAATTTCATCGGCCGTTTTACCCTGACCGAAAATAACCTCGGGATAGCCCTGGCGGAGGCTGCGGTGATGATCCACGGTGGCGTACCCGATTTCTTCAAAAGGAAACTTCTTCAGTTCAGCCAGGGCCTGATCTACGGACAGTTCCCCCTGACTGACTTTCTCCAGGGTTCCCCTGATGCTGTCGGGGTTCATGGTGAAGATAAAACCTCCTTTCGGTCCGGTTTCAACTCAAACACCGGCAGAAGTAACCTCGAAAAAGATTAACTTAATTAATATAAGCCAGATAAGATACTTTTACAAGTCAAAGCTCGGGGCATATTTTGGCTGAACGCCATGAGCCTTAAGCCAGGCCCAAGACACGAAAATTACTGAAGGAAATTACTTTATCGCCCGCGAGCTGCCATCTAAAAAAAGTAAACGACGTTAAAGGGCCAGGTAAGGCTCAAGGTACTCCTTCTTGATATCGTCGCAGATTCCTTTATGAGCCGGGTCATTCACCAGGTTGTTCAGCTCGTCCGGATCGTTCTTGAGATCGAAAAGTTCACAGGGCGCGCCCGTGGCTCGCTCAATGGTCAGGCGATACCTTTCGGTCGCGGCCATAACTAAATAAACATCTATAGCGCGGGACGAGATCGCGCTGAAGGCCGCTTCCCGGGGCGCGCCTTGGTCCTTCAAGAAAGGCAACAGAGAATGGGCATCTGAGCCCTGGATCGGATCAGCCCCCGCCACATCGAGGATGGTGCCTGTCAGGTCAATAGACTCGATAATCCCGTCCTCCACCTTCGGCTTCATGCCTTCAGGCGGGCGCATAATGGCTGGCACAAGGACCGATGATTTGTAAAAATTCATCTTGGCCATGAGGTTGTGGTCGCCAAGCATCTCGCCATGATCCGCAGAGTAGAAGAACCAGGTATTTTCGCCCAGACCCCGCTCTTCTATGGTTTTAATGATGTCGCCGATTCGTTGGTCAATCAAGGAAACCATACCGTAATACTGTCTGGCTCCCTGGAGGACGTACTCATCGGTGAGCAGGTGCGAGTTGCTGTGCTTGACGAGGCTGTCCAGGTATCGGCCAAATATTTCATTGGGTTTGACCGGCTCTTGTTTCGGGCCGCGCGGGATCTCGGCCTCCTGGTAATATTCGGCCCAGACAGGATCGCTCATCAAAGGCACGTGAGGCGCGACAAATGAGACCATGAGGAAAAACGGCTTGTGGCCATCGTAGTTATTCAGCCAGTCAATGGCCCGGTCGGCAATAAAGGAGGTCAGGTCGTCTTCCTGCGGCAGCACGCTGGTCAAAGCGTCCCAGTGCGTCGGCGTCAGCCGCCAGATGGACCTGATCTGCTTCTGGAAGGGTTCGAGCATTCCCCTGGCCCGCAGGTGCTCGGTGTAGGGGGTGATGAAATTCACCTCGGGGTAGGCGTGAACGTACCGGTCGAATTCCTCAAAAATGTAATCCAGACCAAAAGAGCGCACGAAGTCGCTGTACTGGCGGAGGTCAAATTCCTGGTGATCCGGCAGTTCCACCAAGGTTTCCTGGCGGAGGGAGTAGAAATGGGTCTTGCCAACCTTGGCCGTGGTGTACCCCGCTTTTTGAAGCTGCTTCATCATGGTGGGCCACTCGGGATCAAAGTCTTTGACGTGGTTCTGCGAGACGCCATGCTGGTGGGTATACTGCCCGGTAATGACTGAGGCTCGCGAAGGCTGGCACACCGGACTCTGGCAGTAGGTGCGGCTAAAACGCACGCCTTCGTTTGCCATGCCATCCAGGTTAGGGGTTTTGATCAGGTCATTTCCAGCGCACCCCAGGGCGTCGTGACGGTGCTGGTCGCTGAAAAAATAAATGATGTTTGGTTTAGATTCTGGCATTGCTTACCTCCTAGGCTCAAGCATATATTATGCGGTGGTGGTTTTTAAGTTTTCCGTTCAAGGGTCAAAGACGCCGCATGTGCTTTTATTTGAATGAATATAACATTGATGAGGGTAAAAATGCAATTGAAGCTAACTACCTTACCAGAAATGATTTAGATTCCTGAGATGATAAGCACATGGCCGCTCTAGCCCTTGACACTTGACAGAAATGTCTGCTTGTTAGATATTTAGTCCGCTCAGGGGTTCACCTCTGGCCAGCATTACGACAGGAGTTTAAACATGCGCGTCCTTTCTGGAATACAACCTTCAGGCTCGCTTCATATCGGCAACTACTTCGGTATGATGCAGTCCATGATCTCGTATCAGGCCCGGGCCGAACTCTTCGTCTTCATCGTCAACCTCCACGCCTTAACGACCCTCAACGACGCAGAGGAGCTGCGGGCCAACACGATAAGCGCGGCTGCTGACTTCCTGTCCCTGGGGTTGGAGCCGGAGAAGTGTATTTTTTGGGTTCAGGCCGACGTCCCCGAGGTGACTGAATTAACCTGGATTCTGAGCAATGTCACTTCCATGGGCCTCCTGGAGCGCTGCCATTCCTACAAGGACAAGGTGGGCAAAGGTTTCATCCCCAACCATGGCCTCTTTGCCTATCCGGTCCTCATGGCCGCCGATATTCTTCTTTACCAGTCGAACATCATACCGGTCGGCCGGGATCAGAAGCAGCATGTCGAGGTGGCTCGAGACATAGCCATTCGGTTCAATAATATTTTCGGTGAGACCTTTGTCGTTCCTGAGCCGGAAATAAATGAAGAGCTGGCCGTGATCCCGGGGATAGACGGACAGAAGATGTCCAAGTCTTATAACAACGCCATTGATATCTTCATCAATCGGGAAACCCTTGACAGGGATGTCATGAGAATCGTAACCGATTCCACGCCGGTGAGCGAACCCAAGAACCCCGACACCTGCAACCTCTTCGCCCTGTATAGCCTCTTTGCCACTCCTGAGGAGATCGAGGAGATGCGGGCCCGGTACCTGGCGCCAGGACTAAAATACGTTGAAGTGAAAAAAGAACTGGCCCAATACATCTGGGACTTTTTTAAGGAACCCCGGGGAAAACGCGCCCGCCTGCTGGCTGACCAGGACACGATCCGGGATATCCTCCACGAAGGTGCGAAAAAGGCCGGCGCTATCGCCAGGGAGACCATGGAGCTCGTCCGGGATCGCGTCGGGACCAATTATTAACCGTTGGTTGGAGCAGGATATGATCAGCCCTATCGCATGGAAGAACAATCAGGTGGTCATGATTGACCAGCGCCGGCTGCCTTGGCAGGAAGAATGGCTCCACTGCCAGAACTACCGGGAGGTGGCCCGGTGCATCAAAGAAATGGTCATCCGGGGAGCGCCGGCCATCGGCATTGCTGCGGCCATGGGCCTGGCCCTCGGCGCGCTCAAGATCAGGACCAGGAACCCTGACTCGTTTTACAGGCAGCTTAAAAAAATTAAAGACTACCTGGCCGGGCAGCGGCCGACCGCAGTAAACCTGATCTGGGCCTTAAATAGACAGGAGAAACTGGCCCTCTCCCTTCGCGGGCGGCCGGTGCATGAGATCAAAGACGCCCTCATCGCCGAAGCTCAGGCCATGCTGGAGGAGGATATCGCTATCAATCGCCGCATCGGGGCGAACGGGGTGCAGCTCGTTCCGGATGAGGCCGTCATCCTGACGCATTGCAATGCCGGAGCTCTGGCCACCGGCGGCTATGGCACGGCCCTGGGAGTGGTTCGAGCCGCGGTCGAGGCCGGGAAAAAGGTCCTGGTCCTGGCGGACGAAACCCGCCCCTTTCTCCAGGGCGCCAGGCTAACGGCCTGGGAGCTTCGGAAGGACTGCATCCCGGTCAAGGTCATCACCGATAATATGGCCGGCTATTTTCTCAAAATCGGCCGGATTAATCTAGTCGTGGTCGGAGCCGATCGCATCGCCGCCAACGGGGATGTAGCCAACAAGATCGGGACTTACTCCGTGGCGGTCCTGGCAAAAGAGAACAGGGTCCCTTTCTATGTTGCGGCCCCATTGTCCACCATTGACCGGGCGACCCGCACCGGGAAAGATATCCCCATTGAGGAACGAAACCCCAAGGAAGTCACCCATATCCGAGGAAGACGGATTACCCCTTCCGGCGTAAAGGTTCTTCACCCGGCCTTTGACGTCACTCCTCATAAATACATCAGCGCCCTCATCACCGAAGCCGGCCTGGCCCAAAAACCATACAACTCCAGCATCCGCACGCTGTTCAGGCAGGAGAGCGCCCGCAAAGCAGGAAGCCACGCCCCAAATTAATTTTAACAACAAGTTTTAGAGCTTTCAGAGAGAGGTGGCCAACCCCGCGCCCAGTTATTACACCTGTGGCGCTGTTTATTCCAGGCCGTACCTCTTGATTTTTTCACAAAAGGTGCTGCGGTCAATGCCCAGGGCCTGAGCAGCCCCGGTGCGGTGGCCACATGAAGGCCGATTTTACTCAGTACGCGCTCACAAGATTCACGAATATCCTCTTCATCGTCAATGATTAATATCTGTTGAGGCTCGTTCAAGATCGTTCAGGCGCCTCGAGCTTGTGAAATATTGTACACTATTATATTCTGTCCCACCTCGAATTGCGTGTCAACGATCATGTTCAACCTCCCATGCCAGGACCTTAACTCCCCCTTAATTACAGCAATTTCTTTAGAAAAAAAATGGAAATTGCAGGACATGGGGTATCTTCTTGACTGAAAAGGACGCCAGCGGTAATATTTGAACTATCGGGGACAATCCAAATGGAAGGCCATAACTCTAAAATAAGATCAGTAAAATTCAAGCCTCGCTAAAGAAACCTGGCATGAACATTAGGGCGTTATTCAGTTAAGAAATAATTTGTTCTGATTTAATAATTAACCTGTCAAACTGATATCAAAGGAGCGGACCTATCCCCTTAAATATAATAATCCAGAGATGTTTAATGATGACATATCACCCAATCTGAAAAACATTGATCCTCAGTCTCCTGTCTCAAAAACGTTTTATAATCATCCACACTTTAACCTAACAGGGGGGAAAATTGGAAAATACAAATCCGGTCCAGTTCATGGATCTTACATTTCGGGATGGTCACCAGTCTCTTTTTGCCACGCGGATGCGGACAGAAGATATGATTCCCATTGCCCAGGAGATGGACCAGGTTGGATTCTGGGCCATGGAGGTCTGGGGCGGGGCCACCTTCGACACCATGCATCGTTTCTTGGGGGAAGACCCCTGGGAGCGACCGCGCATTTTGAAGCAGTATATTAAGAAGACGCCTTTTGCCATGCTCTTGCGCGGCCAGAACCTGGTCGGCTACAGGCATTATGCGGACGACGTTGTTCGCGCCTTTGTAGATAAAGCATGTGAGGTCGGGATAGATGTTTTCCGTGTTTTTGATGCCCTCAACGACTTGAGAAACTTCAAGACCGCGGTGGAGGTCATCAAAAAAAACGGCAAGCACTTTCAGGGAGCCATCTGTTTTTCACTAACAGAACCCAGAATGGGTGGGCCCATTTTTCATATCCAGTACTACCTGGACAAGGCCAAGGCCCTTGAAGACATGGGGGCTGATACGATTTGTATCAAGGATATGGCGGGGATGCTTTCCCCGTATGATGCGTATGACCTGATCAAGGCCCTTAAAGAAACGGTTCAAGTCCCGATCCACCTCCACACCCACTTCACCTCTGGCATGGCCGATATGTGCTATATCAAGGCCATCGAAGCCGGGTTGGACCTGCTGGACACATGCCTGGCGCCTTTTGCCTTGCGCTCCTCTCATGCAGCCATAGAACCTCTGGTTGTCACCCTCCAGGGGACGCCGCGGGACCCGGAGCTTGATCTGGAGCGGCTGGTAAAATTGGGAGAATATCTGGAATCTATTGCTCCTAAATATATTGATTTACTTAATAAAAGCCGTATCTCCGTCATAGATATCGGCGTGCTTAAACATCAGATTCCAGGCGGCATGATCTCGAATCTGGTAAATCAGCTCAAAGAAGCGAATGCCTTGGCTCGGCTTAGCGAAGTCTATGCCGAGCTCCCTCAGACGCGGGAGGATTTGGGCATGCCTCCGCTGGTGACGCCTACTTCTCAAATTGTTGGGGTACAGGCCGTGCTCAATGTCCTTTTTGGCCGCTACAAAATGATCACCAACCAGGTGAAAGACCTGTGCTTCGGCCTTTATGGCCGGACGCCCGCCGAAATTAACCCGGAAGTGCAGGCCAAGGCGCTGAAAGGCTATAAACACGGACAGACACCGATTACCGGGCGGCCGGGCGATTTTTTGGAGCCGGAACTGGACAAGATTAAAGCAGATGCCGGGGACCTCATCAAAACTGAGGAGGACCTTCTTACCTGCGCTCTCTATCCCACTACAGGCAAGGAGTTTCTCAAAAAGAAGTACGCCCACTAATCGCCATTTCGGTGAGGTGATTCACGACGCCTTGCGCCTGATCTGTTCATTGCATTGACTAATCTTGCGGCTTTATGTTAGATACGAAGTGGTACGAGGATGGTTTCTTAAGAAGTATTGCCAGGCTGAACTTATAAGGCGAACTATTCAGGCAGGCTGGGGAGGAAAAAGCAGACTTACAGTCAAGGGGCCACCTTGTCAGGACCTTAGATTTCTGATTAGCGATTAATTAGGGCAATATTTTTTATTAAAATTTGGAACATGGCCTCGGCCTTCCTGGGGTCTGGGTCAAATCAAAGGGCGACTGTTCAGTCGCTCAATTGATAATTTATATAGGAACAACCGGTTAGTTTGGAAGAATTTAAAATCAGGGTCAGCCCTTTTTGCGGCCCTGTGGCTGTGCTTCACCTTACTAACCAAATATCGCCCCTCATTCAGGGATGAGTTTCTATGGGTGAAAGCACTATGCTTTATGGTCACTCGGCCAGGGAGAAACTCAAATTACAGACCAGGTTAAAGTGAAGATTAAATCATGGCAAGCAAACCTTCATGGCAATATTACACTGAGTTACGAGAAATGTCCCGCATTCGCGCCTTGGCGGAATCTGTCTTCAATGGCCGGAACGCCAAGGGCGGGCCCAGAGTCATCTCTGCTGCCGAAGTTTACGAGTTGGCTTGCCAGATGCCCTGGGTGACGGTGACCGATCTGCCTATTCATGAAGAAGCGATAAAACGTCTGGGGCTCCCGGCTGGCGCCATGGTCATCAATGACAATCACGGCGGTACGGTGGGCCGTTCGGCTGAGGCGCGTGTTTTTTATAACCAGGTGAGTAAATCCGAGCAGGATGCCCTGGAGCTTTTGCTGCGGGAGGCCGTTTACGGGCTGCAGCGGGATTATGAGCTGATCATCTGTGACGGGGTTATCGGGACCCATCCCGAGATGATGCTCAAGGCGCGGCTGATCGCGCCGGTTGAGGACGCTTCCACCATGTTCAACTGGATGGCCAACTTCCAGCCCCTGGATTCTATTCCGGAGTATGAAGGCTCCAGATTGCGCGACATTCCGGACATCCTGTTCGTGGCTTACCCGGAATGGAAATCCGACGATCCACGCTGGGCGCGGGGCTGCGTGGTCGTGGATGAACTCCACATGACCATTTTCAATCTCGGTCTGCGGTACTTTGGGGAACGAAAAAAAGGCACCCTGACCATGGCCTGGACCGCGGGTATGAAACTCGGGGCGGTCGCGGCTCACGGCGGCATCAAGGAGATTGACTTCTCCGGGTGCAAGGGATTTGAATCGCGAGGCAAGCAGGTCATTGCTTTTTACGGCCTTTCCGGTTCTGGCAAGTCCGCGCACTCCAATTCCCTGGACAACGAAGGCACCCTGCCTCAAGGCTTCAAAAGGCGTATCGCCCATGATGACGCCTTCCAGATAGACTATAAGAACAGGAAATGCTACGTCTGGGAGCCATCTTTATTCGATAAGACCGACGCCCGGGAGCTGGATCACCCGGACTGGAAATACTGTATCTCCACCCAGAACATGCTGATCGTCGAGGTGGATGGCAAGATTCTGCCTTATGGCCAAGACACCAGGAATAACAACGGGCGGGCCATATTCGTCCGGGAACTCCTGGGCGAGACCACCAATGTGATCGGCTTTCCCAATGCCCTCGGCTGGCTCATGAAGGACACGACCCTGCCGCCGGTCATAAAGATCGTCGATCTGGCGCTCTCCGTGGCCATGGGCGCCACGCTCATGACCAAACGCACCCCGGCCGAGAATGTCACTGAAGAGGAAATGGCCAGGCTGGTCTTTGTCCCCTTTGCCAACCCCTTCCGGGTTTATGAGCTTTACCGGGACTGTGAAGGTTACGAGGAGGTTTTTAAGTCCGGGTGCGAATGCTATGTCTGGACCGGCGGCGGCTTCGGGTTCTGGGACACCTCGGCTGAAGATACCAAACCCATCCCGCTCAAGACCTCCCTGACCTTACAGACGGCCATCCTGACCGATGTCCTCGAGTGGGAAGATTGGGACCTCCTCCCGGGGGCCCAGATTCCGACCAGAGAGACCGTGGACAAGATCCTTCCCGGTTACTACGACCAGTATAACCCGGCCCATGTGAAAAATAAGGAACAGTACCGTGCCACCCTGAGAGACCGGTTCCTTCAGCGAATTGACTTTCTTAAAAACAGCGACGTCGCCGAAAAGCCGGACCTGCTTGACCGCCTGGTCAAGGCGCTGGAAATCAAGGCTTAAGTTAAGGTATAAAACAGGAGCGCTGGCTGGTCTGAGGCTCTGGCCTGTTTAGCACCGACCGCAAGAAAAACATGGTACTGCGAGGCGGTGAGAACATCTATTCGGCCAAGGTGGAGGAGGCGCTTTACAAGCATCCTGCCGTTTCCGAGGCAGCTGTGGTTTGAGAAGGAGGAACGAATGAAACTGAAAGAAAAGGTGGCCTTAATCACCGGAGCGGCCCGAGGCATCGGCCGTGCCCATGCCTTCCGCCTGGCCCGTCTCGGAGCGGACATCGTGATCAATGACATCAATCTCAAGTCCTATGAGGAGTTTGATGAGGAAATCACGGCCGACTCGGTCATGGACGAGGTGCGCCGCCTGGGTGTTGAGTGTATCGGCCTGGAGGCTGACGTGGGCCAGAAGGATGAGGCTGAGGCCATGGTGCGGCGAGCCGTGGAAGAGTTCGGCCATGTGGACATTCTGGTCAACAACGCCGGCGGTCTGGCGGGCAGCGTGGCTGAGAGCTTTGCCGCTTCTGTTTCTGAAGAGGACCTCAGGGCCACCCTGGACCGAAACCTGATGGGCACGATTTACTGCTGCCAGGCCGTGGCCGAGCACATGAAGGCCCGCAAATGGGGCCGCATTGTCAACACCTCCTCCCAGGCGGGTCTGCGCGCCCAGCCCGGCGGGGTGTACGCCTCATACGGAGCGGCCAAGGCCGGAGTGATCGCTTACACCAGATACCTGGCCCAGGAACTGGGACCGTACGGCATCACCGTGAACTGCATCGCCCCGGCTTACGTGCGCACCGAACGGCTGTGGCGCCAGTCCTTCAGCCAGGTCAAGGATGTGGGTACAGAGCTGCGGGTGCCGCTGGGTCGTCTGGCCGAACCGGATGATAACTCCAAGGTGGTGGAATTCTTTGTGACCGACCTCGGAGACTACGTCACCGGCCAGTGCCTCAGCGTCTGCGGCGGCGCGGTCAACTTTTGAGGAGGCGCAGTTCGTAAAGATCATCCCGGCGCTGCTTCAGCAAAGGCAGCCGGGATCGGATATCCTTGATTCTTTCCGGGTCAACCTCTACCACACCCACACCTTCGGCCTCTTCGAGATTGACAAGCACCTCGCCAAAGGGGTCAACCATCATGGTATGGCCCCAGGATTGATAGGATGAACCAGGTGGAGCGGTGCCGGATACCCCGGCGACATAAATGGTATTCTCCACGGCCCGCGCCCGCAGGGACAGCTCCCAGTGCGCCGGTCCTGAGACGTTATTGAATGCCCCGGGCAAGACCACAAATTCCGCTCCGACCAGGGCCATGAGCCGAAAAATCTCAGGGAAGCGAACGTCATAGCAGACCGCGATCCCTAAGCGCATTCCCAGAATATCCAGAACTGTTATCTTCTCTCCAGGTGAAAGCACGGTTGACTCGTGAAAGGAGACACCGCCCGGGAGGTCAACATCGAAGAGGTGGACCTTGCGATGGGCGGCCTGGAGATTCCCCTGCCTGTCCCAGAGTGTGGCCGTGTTGTAAAGGCGGCCTTCTTGGTTTCTTTCAGGCAGAGAACCACCAAGGATATACAAATCGAGCTTTTCAGCCCAGCCCCTCAGCAACTGGCAGGTGCGGCCCTCCGGGATCGGCTCTGCATACTCGGGGAAGAGTTCAAGCTCATAAGGGCAGATGAACATCTCGGGCAGAACCGCCAGGTCGGCTTCTTCTGCCTTGGCCTGCTCGAGCAGGCTTTCAACGATGGCCACATTTTCGGACCAATCGGGCTTGATCTGGTACTGGATCAAAGCCAGTTTAATCTTACGCTCCATATGATCTCCGTGAATGCGTACTTTGAGTTATCAAGTCTATCATCACAAACAGTGACCAGTCAAAATTACGGCTTTTTTACATTTTTGGCAGGGAATTATGAAGATAATCCATTTTTTTATAAAGGTTTTCTCGATTTTTACCGATTTTTCAATTGAAAAAAACTAGTTATTGAATTAATAATATAGAGTAGTTCTCCGAATGTCATCATGATTTGAAGATATTAAGCTAAATAACCTGCGGAGGTTACTGATGTTGACAAGATTTTTACTTGCTTATCGAAGGTATTCTCTGATGTTTTTCCTTTTTCTATTGGCATCCAGTCTATTTTTATGTTCAGGCCCTGGCTGGGCGTTAGCTGCTGAGGAAACAGGCCACGTTTTTACCCTCAAGGAAAGTGTAGCCATAGTCCTGGAGAGGAGTCTGAAGTTATTGTCCGCGTCCCAGAGCGTAGAAGGGGCCAAATGGAAAAAAGATGAGGCCTCGACCAGATTCTTGCCGAAGTTTAACGCTACCTATACCTACACGCTTTTGGACGAGACCCCCACCACATCCTCGTTATCGTTTGAGGATGTGATTCTATTTCCAGGGACGCCTTATAGTACAACTTTAACATTACCTACGGGTATGAGCACGCGGCAGGTGGGCTCCAGAGACAACTGGCAGCTGAAGCTGACTCTGACTCAGCCGATCTTCACCGGCTTCGCCCTGACCACGGCCTATGAACTGAGCAAACTTGGAGTCAATATAGCCGAGATCTCCCTGGCCCAGACAAGGCTGGATATAATCCTCCAGGTGAAACAGGCCTATTTCAATATCCTCCAGGCCCAGAAGGTGGCCAAGGTGGCCATTCAGGCGGTCAAGCAGCGGGAAGCGCATTTAAATGTGGCTCGTAATTATTACGAGGTCGGCATGATCGCGAAAAATCAGGTCCTTCAGGCTGAAGTCCTGGTGGCTGAAGCGGTCCAATCCAGAATCAAGGCTGAAAATGCGATTTTATTGGCAAAAGCCAGTTTCAACACCCTGCTGCGCCGCCCTCTGGAGGCCCCCCTCGAGGTCGAAGACATATTGACCTATAAACCATTTCCGCATGATCTTAAATACTGCTTTGAACGCGCCATAGATCGTCGGCCGGAGATCGAGGCTGTTCAGGAAAGTATCAAGATTAATGAACAGAATGTTCGCCTGTCCAAGGCTGGTCATTACCCGACTGTAACTGTTTTGGCCAATCACTACTGGAAGGGGGACACCTGGAAGGTCCAGGGTAGCCCGTACATGGATGACTATACCTCCTGGGATGTCACGGCTGTACTTTCGTGGAATTTCTGGACCTGGGGCCAGGTCTCGGATCAGGTGAAATACAAGCGCACCGAGCTGACCAAGGCGCATAATACCCTGATTCAGGTCAAGGATGGGATCGCCCTGGAGGTCAAGAGCAGTTTTCTTTCCTTAAAAGAGGCGGAAAAAAATATCGCCGTGGCCCGTAAGGCCATTGAGCAGGCTGAAGAGAATTATCGTATGAGTCAGGAGCGCTATCGTGAACAGGTAGCCACCTCGGCGGAGGTCACGGACGCAGAGACCTTGCTGACCGCGGCCCGGCGCAATTATTATAGCGCCCTTTACGATTATAACTTCGCCTGGGCCAAGCTGGAGCGGGCCATGGGCCTGGGGCGGGACAAAATTTAGGAAAATTAATAAAATAGTCTTTAATAGAAAGGGAGAAAAAGTTAGCCGGGTGAATTTTTTAGGGTCAGCGGCTGGCCATCAACGAATCAAATTGCGGCCATGATTCAACTCTATCATCTGACCAAGGTCTACCCCGGTGGTAAGGTGGCCCTTGACGATATCTCCTTCAAGGTCGCCAAAGGAGAGTTCATTTTTATCGCCGGGCCTAGCGGGGCGGGAAAAACAACGCTCGTCAAGCTGATCATGTGTGAGGAGAAGGCGACCCGGGGTCAGATCCTGGTGGACCGGCTCAATCTCCAGCGCATCCACCCGAACAAGATCCCCTATTTGCGCCGAAAAATCGGCGTTGTCTTCCAGGACTTTAAACTCATCTCCACCCGCACTGTCTTTCAGAATGTGGCCTTGCGCCTCGAAGCCCAGGGTGAAAGACGAAACTTTATTAATAAAAAAGTGCGGGTAATACTCAAGAATGTCGGGTTGGACGGCTTGGGTGAGGCTCACCCACCCCAGCTTTCTGGAGGAGAACAGCAGCGCGTGGCCATTGCCCGTGCCATGGTCGGAGACCCGCTGATACTCCTGGCGGATGAGCCTACCGGCAACCTGGACATTGACTTGAGCCGAAATATCCTCGAACTGCTCCTGCAGATCAACAAGGGAGGAACCACCGTCCTCATGGCCACTCACAACCAGGGAATCCTTCAGGAAACCAATCAGCGCATCATCCGTCTGGACAGAGGTCGCCTGGTGGCCTGAAAGGAAGCGCCTTTGCATAAGCTCATCTACTTCACCAGGATCGCCTTTAGCAATACGGCTCAAAATCTATTCGTCAGTGTGGTCTCGGTGGGAACGCTTTCCCTTGCTCTTTTGACATTAAGCGCCTTTGTTCTTATCTACGCTAATGTTCAGAGCCTGATCAAGGCCTCTACTCAGGATCTTTCGGTTTCAGTTTATCTTGCTGACGGCGTGAGTCCGGCCCGCCTGGCTAAATTAAAGAACAGCCTCTCTGAAATGCCGCAAACCGTCAGCTTGAGTTACATCAGCAAGTCACAGGCCCTGGCTGACCTGAAGCGCCGGTTTGGAACTTACGGGAATCTGCTCGACGGGCTGGAAGAAAATCCTTTGCCAGCCTCACTCGAACTGGAACTCAAGCCCGAGTATAGATCTCAGGAGCAGATCAAAGCCCTGATCGAGCGGCTGAGAAGCTTCAACGGCGTGACCGACGTGGACTATGCCTGGGAGTGGGCGGATAAACTCTCAGGATTACTTAATTTTTTGAAGCTGTGCGGGTTCATCATCGGCGGGCTCCTGTTCCTGGCCACGGTTTTCATCGTATCCAATACCATCAAACTGACCTTGTATTCCCGCCAGGAAGAAATCTACATCATGCGACTTATTGGCGCCACCGAAGGTTTTATCAAGGCGCCGTTCTTTATCGAGGGTTTCCTGCAAGGTCTTGTGGGCGGGCTGCTGGCCCTGGTGACCCTCTTTCTCATCTTCAGCCTCCTTGTCTCCCGGATTAAATTTCCCCTGGGCCTTTCCGCGGTTCATCTCACCTTTCTCTCCTCAGCCGTGTCCTGGGCCCTGGTCGGTTCCGGAATTTTTTTAGGGGTCCTGGGCAGTGTGGTCTCTTTACGGAGGTTTTTACGCTGATGAGGACCAGGCTGAACAGCGTAATAATAATGATCCTGTTTATAATGGCCTTACTGCTGTCTGGCCCTTCTTACGGGATTCAGGCCGAGCTCGAGGATGAGAAGCAGGGGCTCAAGGAGGTCAAGGAAGCCGAACGCCGGCTGCTGGATGAGCTGGACGAACTGACGCGTCGCGTCGAAGGGATCGAGACCTCTCTGGCTCAAATCCAGGATGAGATCGTTCAGCTTAAAAAATTGCTGCCTCTGGGAAAAAAGGAACTGCAGGCTCTCGAACGCTCCCAGGCCAGGCAGAAAGACTTTCTCTACCGCCGGCTCAGGGTCATCTACCGGCTCAGGGAAGGCGGCGTCATGCAGATCTTATTTAACGCCAGTTCCATCCCGGACTTTCTTCACCGCTATCGCTACCTGGCGTCCATCATTGCCCACGATGAATCAGCCCTGCGGGAGTATGACCGGCGCCGCCAAAGAATTAAGGCCAAGATGAACCAGATCAAGCTTCAGGAGATCAGGCTAAAGCAGCTTCTGGCCGACCTGAGGGCCGATAAAAAGAGGTTGATTCAGGTTCAGAACCAGAAAACAGCCTTTTTGATGAAGGTCCACCAGCGCAAGCAGACTTACCTGGCCCTGATTCGGGCCCGCGAAGCCTCACGGGAGCGGTTGATAAAAGAGGTGATTATCAGGCCGAAGGAGGACGTCTCCTCCCTGCCTTCCGCCTCGATTCCAGCCTCCCGGCCTGCTGAAAAACTCGGCTCAAGGCAGTGGCCTGACTTCGCCGCGCTCAAAGGCAAGCTCCCCAGGCCGGTTGGGGGCCGCATCAAAGATCACTTTGGCCGGAACCCCGGCCTGTTTGGGACTTACACCACCCGCCACGGGGTCACTATTCTCGCTTCGTCCGGAAGGCCTGTCAAGGCCGTTGCCAGAGGGGAGGTTATCTTTGCCAGCTGGCTCAAAGGCTATGGGAACGTGGTCATTATTAACCACGGCCGGCGTTACTACACGCTCACGGCCGGCATTACCCGCGTCAAGGCCGAGGTCGGCCAGTGGGTGAACCAGGGAGACTACCTCGGCCTGGTACCTTATGGTGGTAAAAAAAATAAAAAAGGCATATACTTGGAAATTAGACACCGAGGCAAAGCACTCAACCCAGGCGTCTGGCTGGGTTCGACCCTTGCTGCTCAGGAAAAGGTCAGGGAGAAATAAGATGCGCCATAAAACAAGTATACGAACGATTCTTCTCAGTTTCATCATCCTGGGAATCATTATCTTCCCTCTCGGTCCGGCCGTTGCGGATAATCGGGAAGACGTTTATGCCAAGATCAAAATTCTCAGCCGGGTCCTATACGAGATCCAGGAAAGATTTGTGGAGGAGAAAGAAGCTGAGGAGTTGATTTACGGGGCCATCAAAGGCATGGTCCAGACCCTGGACCCGCATTCTTCCTTTCTCACGCCTAGCGAGTTCAAGGACCTCCAGATGGAAACCCGAGGCAGCTTCACCGGCGTGGGCACAGAAATCACACTCAGAGACGGCGTCCTGACCGTAGTCGCACCCATTGACGGCACCCCGGCCTACAGGGCTGGCATCCAGAGCGGCGACGCCATCATCAAGATTGATGGAAAACCAACCAAAAACATGACCCTCCGGGAGGCGGTTAAGCTCATCCGGGGGCCGCGAGGCACAACCGTCGTCCTGACCGTGACCCGGAAAAGCGAATCAAAGCCCTTAGATATCGCTATCGTTCGAGACGTCATCCCCCTGCGCAGCGTTCGGTTCGAAACCCTGGAACAAGGCTATGGATACATGAGAATTAGCAACTTCCAGGCCAAAACGACCACCGAGGCCCGCAAGGCCCTGATCAAACTCCAGTCAGGCCCGGTGCCTCTCAAGGGTCTCATCATGGATCTGAGAAGCAACCCCGGAGGGCTTCTCGATCAGGCGGTCAAGGTTGCTGATCTTTTTCTTAAAAACGGATTGATCGTCTATACCAAGGGTCGAAGCAAACACCAGAATATGAAATTTAAGGCCAAGAAATCCATCGTTGTCGAGGACTATCCAATCGTCCTGATGGTGAATGAGGGTTCTGCCAGCGCCTCTGAAATACTCGCCGGGGCGCTCCAGGACCATAAGCGCGCCCTCATCCTCGGCGCCAGGACCTTTGGAAAGGCATCTGTTCAAACTATCATTTCCTTTTCTGACGGCTCAGGCCTGCGCTTGACCACGGCCCGGTACTACACACCCTCTGGCCGCTCGATACAGGCCGAAGGCATCGCCCCGGACGTGACTGTTGCCAGCCGCTTTAAAGGAAAAGTAATTCGAGAGAAGGATTTAAAAAAGCACCTCAAAGGGGAACATGAAATGGAGGCCGAAAAGGCCGATAAACCGGCTGAATCTGAGGTAGAAGAAGAGGCAGCGCCGAAGGAGAAGCCCATTCCCAGGGAAAAAATAAAACCTCTATCAGAAATGACCCTTGAGGAACGCTTTGAGATTGATCCTCAGCTCAAAAAGGCTTTTGAACTGTTAAAGCAAGGGGAGGTGCCTTCCCTCCTTAAGATGGCCGGGACAGCCAAATAATGGCGACCCGCAACACGGGTAAGTCACAGTCATCACCCCGGTCGCGCCCCAAGTCCCGGAAAACTTCCGCCTCAAAAACCCGGACACCATCCAAGGCAAAGTCGCGCCCCAAGACCAAGACCCAAACAAAGAAAAAGAAAAGTTCCCCGTCCTCCGGCGGGAGGGAAACCCTGTGGACCCGGATGCGGTCGAACCTGTCCTTCCTCGGCCTGGGCCTTACGGTCGGGGTGCTGGGTGCGGTCCTGATCCTGTACTTTATCGGAGCATTTAAGACGCCGCTTTGGTGGAAGCCCGCTGCTCCCCCTACCCCGCAAGAAACCCGAACCAATCAACCCAGAGTTATAACGACCGGCCCGAAGGTCTATGAAGAACACAACCGTCTGGATCTGCAGATCAAGAAGATAGACCAGGCCCTGTACCGGGTTTTAAAGGTTCTCAAGGTTCCGGAAAAGGATATCCATTTTGTGGAGCTTACCCAGAAAAGGACCGGGAACTCGGAATGGCATCATGCCACCATTGAAGTCCTTCTGCCAGCCAGAGTCGAGACCGAGCGCCTGACAAAGGATTTCAGGCTGGCCCTGCATCAACTTTCGCTCGACCCGACGCCCCGGATGAGCGTCAACCGGCAGAAACAGACCACACGGGTCAAGGTTTTTTTTAACGGCTTACTGACTCACACCATGCTCTTTCGAACGCCAGGCGAGGCGGAATCGTTTCCTCGGCCCGGCCCGCCGCCGACCCCTGTGCGGCCGCGGCCAAAGGTGGCCATTATCATTGACGATCTTGGCATGGACCTGAATCAGGCGCACTGCTTTCTCGACTTAAAGACCCCCTTGGCTTTATCCATTCTGCCTTACCAGCAGTACTCTCGGAAGGTGGCCCAGGCGGCTCACAAGAAGGGACGGGTGGTCATGCTCCACCTGCCTATGGAACCGGCTCAATATCCCCTGGTCAATCCGGGTAAGGGCGCCCTGCTTTGGTCCATGAGCCGTGAGGAGATCGAGGCTCGCGTGCGGGAAGCCATTGAGGATGTGCCATTTGTCGTCGGGGTGAACAATCATATGGGCTCACGGTTTACCGAGGATGCCGACCGTATGGGCTGGGTCCTTAAAGAAATCAAAAAACATGATCTCTATTTCCTGGATAGCCGAACCAGTATCCGGTCCCAGGGTTATGCCATGGCCAGGAGTTTGGGGGTTAGGACCGCGGAACGCACCGTGTTTTTGGACAATGTTCAGGAGGCCAAAGCCATCCGCATTCAGATCAGGCGTCTGGTGGCCCTGGCCCGTCAGTGTGGCCAGGCCATTGCCATCGGTCACCCCTATCCCATCACTTGTCAAGTTTTAAAAAACGAGTACAATTACCTTAAATCACAGGTAGAATTGGTGCCTGTCACCAGTCTGCTCCGATAAGAGAAGAATATGAACGATGACATGGATGAAGCGCTACCGGCCCGGTTACCAGACGCATCGCCCACCTTCCAACGCCCTGACAGGCCGAGGTTTCTAACAGAGATCACCTTTGACCGTTTCGACCTGCCTTCAGAGGTCCTGCACGGGATTGCGGATGCTGGCTTTACTTTTTGCACTCCGATTCAAGCCCAGGTTTTGCCCGTGGGCCTGGAGGGGCGGGATGTAGCCGGGCAGGCGCAGACCGGCACAGGGAAGACGGCTTCCTTCCTGGTGCCTGTCCTTACCCGGCTTTTGAGTCAGGCTGGTCATGGCGCTGGTCTGCCTGCGGCCCTGATCATTGCCCCCACCCGCGAACTGGCCCTTCAAATCTATGAGGATGCAAAGATTCTCAGCCGGCACACCGGTCTGGGCCTGGCCCTGGTCATCGGTGGAATTGATTATCAGAAGCAGGCCAACACCTTGCGGCAGGGGGCGGATATCGTTATCGGCACACCCGGCCGAATCATTGATTACATCAAGCAGCGCATCCTTAAGACTAGACACATCAGCCAACTGGTCATTGATGAAGCTGACCGGCTGATGGACATGGGTTTTATTAAAGACCTGCGTTATATTCTGCGGAAGCTGCCTTCATATGAAAAACGCCAGTCCATGCTTTTTTCGGCAACCTTGTCCTATCGCGTTCTCGAACTGACCTATGACTACATGAACCTGCCCGAATTCATCTCCGTCACCCCGGATGAAATCACGGTCAAGAGTGTGGAGCAGTCCCTCTTCCACGTCGGTCGTAATGAGAAACTCTCTCTGCTGCTTGGGTTGCTCAAGAGGGAGGACTGGACCCGGGTTTTAATATTTGTCAACACCAAATCCGGGGTGGAGTGGCTCACCTGGAGACTTAAGGATAACCACCTGCCTGCTGAAGGCATTACCGGAGATCTGCCTCAGAAAAAACGGCTTAAGTTGATGAAAAATTTTAAGGACGGAAGCATCAAGATTCTGGTGGCCACGGATATAGCCTCCCGGGGGATCCATGTGGAAGATATCTCCCATGTCGTCAATTATGACCTGCCACAGGACGTGGAGAACTATGTCCATCGCATTGGCCGGACCGCCAGGGTCGGAAAGGCCGGCCGCGCTATCTCCTTAGCCTGCGAACAGTATGTTTTTCATCTCGAGCCCCTTGAGGAGTACCTGGGATACAAGATCCCGGTCGTCTGGCCCGAGGATGACTGGTTTGAGGAGGTTCGATCCGTTCCAGACTCAGGCCGGCGCTTTAGGCGCACGATCACGACCGGCCCGGAGAAAACCAGACAGTCATCCAAAAAGAAGGGCCGTAAGAAACCCCCACCGTCTGAGTCAAAGAAAAAATTCACAGAGAAAGCCAGGGATTTCACCCGGCCGGGGGGTATCTTCGGTCTGCCTCCCGGCACCCGGAGTTCCTCTTCCGCCAAGATGGAGGCTGAAGGGAAAAGACCCCTTCAGAAAAAACAGAAACGCCGCCGCAAGAAGAAGTCATCTGGGGCTGGTCCTGAACCCGGGTCCACGGATGAGCAAGCCTAGCCGGGTATCCAGGCGGGACAGGATTCGGGCCTGCCTCGAAGAGATGTATGACCGGCTCCTTTGTGCCTTTGGACCTCAACACTGGTGGCCCGGGGAAACGGCCTTTGAGATAATGGTCGGGGCCGTGCTCACCCAGAACACCGCCTGGTCCAACGTGGAAAAGGCCATCGCCAATCTCAAGGCCGAGGAACTTCTTGAGCCCGAATGTTTGGGGCGCGCCTCCAAAGAAGAACTGGCCCGGTTGATCAAACCGGCCGGTTATTTCAATGTTAAAGCAGAGCGGCTGAAGAACCTGATTACTCTGATCATGGCGCATGGAGGCGGCGACCCACCCCGCCTGCTTGAAAAACCGCTTGAGCATCTCCGCCCGGATCTTCTTGAGGTCAAAGGCATCGGACCGGAAACCGCTGACTCGATTCTCCTTTATGCCGCTGGATATCCGGTTTTTGTTATTGACGCTTACACGAGGCGAATCCTTGACCGTCACGGATTGGCCGAGGGAAGTGAGACCTACGAGCAGCTTCAGGGCCTTTTTATGAACCATCTTCCGCATGATCCGGCGTTATACAACGAGTACCATGCCTTGCTGGTTCACCTTGGCAAGCACTTCTGTAAGCCGAAGCCTCTTTGTGAAGACTGTCCTCTGGATGGGTGGGAGGCCTAGTGCCGCGGCTTAACTTGAAACACCGTGCTTCCGCAGGAAGAACATATTCTTGACAATTGCCTAAGATGTAGAGTTCCCGGGAGCTTCGCTCCCTGATCCGCCGATAATTCATTCGGAGAGATTCCGGGTTTTATCGAGCGAAAGGCCCTTTGATCCCCGTTAATAACCGTTTGGTAAGCCCCGGTCTGGCCCTTTGCGGAGACTTCTTCCTGAGAGGAGCCTCTGGTTGTTCCTCCTTTATTTCCAGTTCCGGCGCACCTTGCCATCTCCGGGCCAGATACTGAAGGCTGATTTTTATTCCTTCTGGCCGAAGCCAACCGTATCCGGCCCAGCCCAGTATGTCCAGCAGGCCCTGGAAATCATCGTCGCTCCAGGCTGTTGTTCCCTGGCGGGTCAGTCTCCGGGTGACCTCTTCATCTGAGACCTCGCCCTCCCGCGGCAGCTCCGCGGCGTAAGGTATGTGCATTGTCAGAAAAGTCTCGAGATAAGACAGGGCCCCCTCATCCCAAACGCTAAGTTCGCGGCCTTCCAGCTCCCAGTCCAGGAGCCATATCTTCAGAATATTGTCTTCGCCTCCTGAGACGATGTACCGGCCGTCATGGCTCAGGGAAGCTGAACTCACACTGGCCGTGTGTCCTTCAAAGGTGCGCAGGCAGCGGCCGGTGGTCACCTCCCAGATTTTAAGGGTGTTGTCAGAACTTCCGGATAAGATGTATCGCTCATCCTGACTGAGGCAGATCGTGTTCACCGCCTGGGTGTGACCCTTAAAGGTGCGGATGCACTCCCCGGCGGTGATGTCCCACATTTTTAGGGTGGTATCCCCGCTGCCAGAAAAGGCGTAACGGTAGTCATGGTTCAAGGCGACCGCATATACAACGCCCTCATGGCCTTCCAGGGTGCACAGACAGCGGCCGGCGGCGAGGTCCCAGAGCTTGAGAACGTTTTCCTCAAGGGTATGATCACCGCTTCCTGAGAGGACATATTGGTCGTCCAGGCCGAAGCGAATGGAATTGATCGCACACCTATGACCTTCCAGGGTGCGCAGGCAGCGACCGGTGGCGAGGTCCCAGACTTTGACCGTGCGGTCTTCGCTGCCCGACAAGCCCAGCAGGCCGTCCTGGCTCAAACAGACCGCATTGACACTGGCTTCATGCCCTTCCAGCGTCAGCAGACAGGAAGCCGTGCCAGTATCCCAGAGTTTCAGAGTCTGATCAGCGCCGCCTGAAAAGGCATGTGCGTTGTCCCGGCTGAGGCAGACAGCCAGGACCCCGCCTTTATGGCCTTCAAACGTCCGCTGGCAACGTTTACTAAACAGATCCCACAATTTCAGAGCGCCATCTGCCCCGCCAGACAGGGCTAACTTACCATTCTGACTCGTAACAACTGAACGTATCCAGGACTCATGACCTTCAAGGGAGGCCTCTTCCCATCCTCCGGCTAAGGCCTGATGAGGCAGCCGGGCATACAGGTCCGTCCAGGCCTTCATCGCTTCGGCTCTGCGGGCGTATCCTTTCTGGGCTCGGGCTTCTCGTATCTCAGCCGCGGCCCTGGGAAGGTCTTCCTGCTCGAGGTATTTCTGAGCCCGGTCCAGGTGATTCTCGTAGTTAATCTCAGCGGTCAAAACCGCCTCACTCGTTAGTATCTTGGAGAGGATCAGGGGTGAGGGTTCAGGTCTGGCGCTGCAGCTGGTCCTCCAGTAATTGATTGCGCCGCTGACATCTCCTGACAGGGCATACTCCCCGTTCCGGCTCACGCTGATAGAGAGAACCCATGACTTGTGCCCCAGGAAGGTGCGCCAGCAGCGTCCGGTGTCAAGCTCCCATAACCTGACCGTATTATCAAAGCCGCCCGAGACGGCGTGCCGACCCTCCGGGGTCATGCTGACCGAGGTTACCTCGTCACTATGTCCGGTAAAGGTCCGCACCAGACGAGCGCTAGCGGTCTCCCAGAGTTTGAGGGTGTTATCCGCGCTCCCCGACAGGACGTATTTCCCATCGTCGCTCAAAGCGATGGATGTCACCGGCCCCTCATGTCCCTCGAAGGTGCGCAGACAGCGTCCGGTGTCGCTTTCCCACAGCCTGATTGTCTTATCGCCGCTTCCGGACAAAACATGCCGCCTGTCATTGATCAGATCAATGGAGGTCACCGACCTCCGGTGTCCTTGAAGGTTGCGAATTAAACGGCCCGTTTCAACCTCCCAGAGCTTGACGATTCCTTCATCGCCGCCTGAAAACGCCAGTCGGCCGCTTCCATCTAGGCAAACCGCGTTCACACTGGCTTCATGCCCTTCAAAGATGCGCAGGCAGAGGCCTGAAGAGACCTCCCAGAGCCTGACGGAAAAGTCGCTGCGGGTGTAGTCCCCGCTCCCGGACAAGGCATAATGCCGGTCCCGGCTGAAACAGACGGCATTCACCGCGCCTTCGCTCCCTTCAAAGGTTCTAACGCAGCGGCCTGTTTCAACCTCCCAGAGCCTGAGTGTCCTGTCGTCGCTTCCGGACAGCGCCGACAATCCGTCCCGGCTTAGATACACGGAGTTCACATTGGCGGTGTGGCCCTCAAAGGTACGTAAAAGCTTTCGAGAACCGGGGAGGCACGCCTGGGCGTACTCCATGGCCGGTTTCAGCTCCTTAAGCCGGGCATCCGACTCGGGAATGCTCTCAAAAATCTTGAGCGCCTCGCTGCAATCGTCGCTCTCCAGGTGCACCAACCCCAAGAGGTAGTGATTGATCCAATCTTCGGGGTGGGAACGAAGCACTTCCTCCATCTGCTTGGCCAGGGTTTCGTCGGTCATCCTGGCAGAGCGCCAGAGAACCAGACCGTGGCTGTAAGTTGATTCAGGATGATGCGGCTGACTCTTAAGGGACTCCTCCCAGAGCCTCTCCGCCTCCTCCTTCCGCCCGAGGTCCATTAACGAGATGGCCATATTGTTCAGGTTGTCCGCGACCGACCCGCCTGCTTTTGGTTCCGGGCGGGTATAGGTTTCCCGGGTAACCTTTTCATAGATCTCCACGAGCCTGTGAGCGACTGCCCGCATGCTCGGAGGACGGTTGTCAGGGTTATGTATTAAGCAGGAGCGGAGCAGATTGGCCAGGGGATCGGGCATCCTCGGGATATAGGTCTGATCCGGCCCTGACTTGACATACTCTTCCAAGACCTCCGGGACGACCGTGCCGGATTGCCAGGACCTTCCCCCTTTAAAGATTTCCACCATTGATACCGCCCAGCTCCACAGGTCAATCTTTCGAGTCAGGAGGCCGCCTGTGGATTGCTCGGGCGCGAAGTAGGCCGGGGTTCCGATGACCAGGCCTTCGGCCGCACCGTTCGGCTCACCCGATGATTCTTCCATCTCCTCGGCCTGGCTCCTGGGTATAGCCAGGCCGAAGTCGGTCACCTTGGCGATGCCAGTCTGTGTCATCATGACATTGGCCGGCTTAACGTCCTGGTGGATCAACCCCTGTTTGTGGGCATAATCCAGGCCCCAGGCGAACTGAATGGCTATATCCAGGATACGTTCCAGTACCTGCTCCGGATCTCCCTGATAGAGCCGGGGCGTGTGATCGTCTTCAGGCTTGAGCCAGGATTGAAGGCTTCCGCCGTTTACATATTCGGCAAAAATCAGCGGGAGTTTATGAATGCGGCGGACATAATAGCAACTCACAATATGAGGGTGCAGACCTAGGTTAACCCAGGTTTCAGCCTCACGCTCGAAATTATCCACGCCGCCGGCCGCACGAATGACCTCGGTCTTGGGCACTTTCACCGCCAGGTTCAGGTTCCAGCCGCGGTGATGGACCCTGAACACCTTGCCCATACCGCCTTCCCCCAAAAAACCGGTCACCTTATAGAGGTCCATGATGACGTCCCCGACGGCCCATGCCGGACCCGGCCTTGCCTCGCTCTCATCATCAGGGGAGGCCTCTCCGGGCAGCTCCTCCTCAAGACCTTCTTCGAGGTCAGGGATATCATCCGCGTTGAGAGCCAGGGTTAAGCTAGTCTCTGGCTTTACTTTATCCTGTTCGGATCGAGGGACAGGCTCGATACGGAATCTTTGACCGCATTTATCACATTTGGCTGTTTTTCCGAGATGTTCCGGTTTGAGGTTGCCATATCTCGCCTGGCAGTGGGGGCAGACCGTTTCGACGGGCCCTTCCCTCTCCAGGGATTGAGCTTCGACGCGAAAAGAAGAGCCGCATTTCGGACACTTCACCGTTTTGCCAACCAGACCAGATGAAATATCATTAAAAAAGGCGCCGCAGTGTTGGCAGGTGGTCGTGATCGGCAATACAGGTCCCTCTTAACGCTTCTTCTTTATTTCAGCTTACTTTTCCGGAAAAAAAAGAGGCTTTTTAAGTCTCGATCCCAGGATTAAATCCAGAAACGATGGGAAAGGTCATCTAAAGGGCTTCATGAGTGCGCCCCCTGACAACTAAGGCGGCTGTCAGGCGATTTTTTCCTCAGATCACGCCTTCCAGGGCCTGTTTGAATTCAAGCGCTGACTTATAAGTGATGGTCGGCTGATCAACCAGGGCCATGTCAATCACCCCGGCCACTTTTTCCGGAATCGAAGAATCCCGTTCGCGAATCGGCACCGCCTGGGTCTGCAGTACAGTGCGCCAGGGGTCTTCACCCTTCTTGAAATTGCGTGCGAACGTGCCGGTGAGCAGGTTATACAGCGTGGCCGCCGCGGCCCAGACGTCAACGTCTGGTTTGGCGTATTTAAAATTTATGACCTGCTGTCTTGGCATGTACACCGGGGTGCCGCCAACAGTCCCGGTCCTGGTCTGTCCGCTCAAACCGGCGGTGTCAAACGCCTTACCCACACCCACATCAGCAATTTTTACCAGACGGTTCTTTCCCGAACCAGGGAGGAAAAGGTTGGCCGGTTTGATGTCTCGATGAACCAGGCCCTTTACCTGCTCCGTTCGCCCGTCTGAAAGCTTGATATCGGATATTTCGACCGTATGGATATACTCCAGGCCGTCGAGAACCTGGAGAATGATTTCCATGGCTTCATCCAGAGACAGCTTGCCGCCCTTTTTTTCTCTCAGTTTGTCCACACTGCCGCCTTCACAGTATTCCAGGGTAAAAAAGAAGATGCCGCCGAAATCACCGGAACCGATTAACTGGACGACATGAGGATGGTTGAGGGCCTTGGTGATTTCTACCTCCCGTAAAAACCTCTGCCTGGAGGCATCATCCACAGCGACCTCTGGCAGCATCATCTTCACAGCGACCTCCTGACCGTTCTCTCTGTGACGAGCCAGGAAAACGACACTGAATGTGCCTTGACCGAGTTCCTTGACAATTTCATATCCCTGAAGGGCCTGGAGCTGCTCATCGCCCTGGCTGGCCTTGGTGACCAGCATCTCAACGATTTCAGAAGGTTTGGATTTACAGGCGCGACAGATGTAAGCCCCCTGGCGGTGTTCACCCACTTCCTTGGACACATCCCGGCCACACAAGGCGCAAGCCTTTGCCTGGGAATCAGGGGGAGGGCCTGTCCTGACCTTGTCCTCCTTCTGGCGACAGGATTCACAGCGGTAAGTATCTCCTTTGAGGCGCAGCTCCTCTTTCCTGTCTTCAGGGATCTCCTTCCCGCAGTCGGTGCAGACGGCCGCAGCATGAATTCCCACCCTGAAAACCATACTCCCCAGCTTAATCTCGTCGCCGTCTTTGAGGTCATATTCTGGAAAGGCCTTCTGGTCAATCTCCTGAGGTTTTTGGTCTTTTTTACGCTGCCCAATTTTCCGCCCGTTTACAAAAGTGCCATTTAAGCTTCCAAGATCACGCACCCGAACGTCAGGGGGGTTGATGTCCAGAAGGCAGTGATGTCGTGAGATAGATTGAAGATCCTTGTCATCAGGCAGCCGGATGTTGCAATCCGTGCCGCGCCCGATAATGGCGGTGATGCACTCGTTAAAAGTGAAGACTTTTCCCTTGAGCTTGCCTTGACTGACAGTAAGACTGACTTTGGCCGGCATGAAATCTTCCTACCAGGCTACTGGTGTCCCATGTCCTTTAGGAAGCTGATCCAACTTGTTACAGCGTGGCAGAGGATAAACATTCTCGAGTCCTATTATGGTCTAGTTGGTTCAACATAACAATAAAAAAATAAAAAATGAGAGGCTAGCCGGGTATTTACAGGCTGATAACTTCTGTTTCTTGGCAAACTTTCTTAAAAAACGATCTCCTGCCAACGGGTATGGTCAGGTCAGTTTGGACAGGTTCTCTCGCACCCAGTCCAGGGTGGGATCGAGTTCAAGGGCGGTCTGGTAATACCGGACCGCGTCGCTGATCCGGCCCAGTTCCCGGTAATTGGAGCCGATATTGGCATGATCAATGCCAGAAGCGGGGTCAATCTTGAGGACCTTCTTGAAACATTCAATGGACTTTTCATGCTGTTTGGTTTTGAAAAAGCAGAAGCCCAGTAAATTGAAGGTGTCTCGCCGCTCGTCATCCAGAGCGGCCGAACGTTCGAGATAGCCGATGGCCTGGCTGTATTCTTCCATTTCTTTATACGCCAGGCCGAGGTAGGTCAGGACGCCTGGCACATCCTGGTCGAGCGGCCCCATCTCGAGGGCCTTCTTTAAAAAGCCAGCCGCTTCAAGCGAACGCCCCTGGTTCAGCAAAGCCTGTCCCATAAAGAAATCCAGAAAGTAGCTCTCCGGGCAAAGCCCGCGGATTCGATTCAGACCGGCGGTGACCCGGTCAAAATCTTCCTGCCTTGCTATGATCTTGGCGGCAAAGAAAGGGACACTCGCAGCCTGGGCCCGTTCTCGGAAATGGGCGCCCGGAACGATGGTATAGACGGCCGGGATATCGAGGTCTGGATGGGTGATGTTCATGGCATAGGCCTCATAACCTCGCTCGGCCAAGACAGCCACAATCCGCTCCACCTCGACCTTGATGTTGTTATGGCTGACGTCAGGCAGGTCGCTCATGGGAACGCTCGGCCCGGAGCGTGTTACATACTCCGCCTGAGCCGGGTCGGTGTACTTTGGCAGACCGCTGGCCACAAAAGTCGAGCCCGTGTTGAAGTCCCCGGCCAGTTGCGCCACCTCGGTCAGGGTCCGAATAAAGGCCTTTTCCGGGTCAGGGGCGGTGCCAGCCGTGTAAACGATCTCAGAAAGAAGGGGAAAGGTCCCCGGGTCGTAAGCCAGCGCCCCGACTGAAGGCAGACCCATATCCAGAGTGAAGTCCTTGACAAAGAGCTTGATGCCTTGCCTTTCAAACTTTCGGACCAGCTCCCTGGCAATGGGACCTTTGAGTGAAGTCGTGTCAATGGAAGGCAGGGCCAGCCTGTCCCGGCAGATCAGGGCGGAAACATGCCGCTCCACAACCTCGCACAGACCCTGCATCAGGGCCTCCTCCATGCTGTTGCCTGCGGCCGGGCCGTTGAATTCATTAATCTCGTAAAACCAGTTGAACGGGATCAGGTATGCTCGCCCTTGCGTCAGGTTGAAGGCCGGTGTCCAGGAAAGTTTCAAGTCAGAGACAGCCTGCCGTGCACGATCCAGGTCCTGCGGGTCATGATGCACCGAGGCGGCCAGGTGCTCAAAAGGCAAGGCCTGACCCTGAAGCTCATCATAGGTGGCAGTAATAAAAGGCTCGTGACGCCAAAAGTGAAAGAAGCTGAAACGTTCAATCAGTTCCATCACAGCCGAAGCCTCGGCCTGGGCCGGTGTCGCTCCTTTGCCCATCTGCTTTTTGGTGGGCATAACCTCGAGGGCGTCAGACCCCACGGTACTGAGATAGATCGGGATATCCAGGCGCCGATTATCAATCCGTTCCGTCTTTTTGAGGATGCTGATACGGGCTTTGGTCAATTTTTTCCTGACCAAGGCTATGGTCTCTTCAGGAGAAAAGACCTTATCCTGATCGAGCGTGTAAGTCTTGAAGCAATCTTTCAGTTCAATTTTCGCGGACATAATGACAGCCAGACCCTGGGTGTGTTTTTGAGGCAGTATATCCAAGATTTTAGGAAAAACAAGAGAGGGAGAATAAAAGAAGGGAGTTTTTCAGGGGGAACCCTTTTTTGAAAAAAAGGGTT
>JAFDHD010000023.1 GCA_019308995.1 Deltaproteobacteria bacterium
CGATCGCAGAAAACATCCATGCCGCCAACGAGCGGGTGAACACCAAGAGTGTCATTCAGACGGCCAAGGTTTACGCCCTGTTCCTGGCGCGTTGGTGCAGGCTGGCCGAGTGACCTGCCCGGCTAACCATTTAGCCTCATGCAGGCTCCTCCTCAAGCACGATAAATCCGGAAATGAAAATTGGGGTGGGTGAAGGGACTTGAACCCTCGGCCTCCAGGGCCACAACCTAGCGCTCTAACCGACTGAGCTACACCCACCATGCAACCAGGACGTGTGCTTGCGGGAACATTCCGCAAAGAGCTGACATATCTGGATGTTTTATACATTAAAACCGGTCGTGAGGCAACATGATTTTATTAAATTTTAACCTCCAGGTCAGGCAGGGAGTGAAAAGCCAAGAAATGAATTCTTTTACTGGAGTCTTGAAGAAAAAACGGGTATAATAAATTATTCATTCCCGGCCTGAAAAGAAGCGGGCGTGCCGGGTAAAGGTATAAGGGTCTCTGAGATAATAATTTGACTGTTTAGTCCCTTGTAAGGAGGATACCATGGGAACCCGAGGTCGCAGTCTGCCTTATGGCTGGTACCCGGACACGGCCAGTGCCTGCCGGCAGGAGATCGAGGAGTTCATATCCCAGGTCGAGGCGCCCGGCCCGGATATGAGCGGGCTCAACGGTGGTATCGTCCCGCATGCCGGCTGGTACTTTTCTGGCAAGGCGGCCGCCAAGGTTTTCCGCTATGTCTCCCATGAAGGCGGCGTGGACATAGTGGCTGTTTTTGGCGGACACATGAGTGCCGAGCCCGGCCTCATTTACCTGGATGAAGCCTGGGAAACACCGCTTGGGAATCTTGAGATTGACCAGGACCTTGGACAGGCGCTCAAAGATAAGGCCGATCTTGAAGTTGAAACCTGGGAGACAGGCGACAACACCATGGAAGTTCAGTTGCCTTTCATAAAATACTTCTTCCCGGACAGCCGCATTGTGGCCATTCGAGCGCCTCATTCACAAAAGGCCGTTAACATTGGGCAGCAACTGATCGAACTGGCAAAGACACAAGGTCAGACCATCCGGGTCTTTGGCTCCACCGACCTGACTCACTACGGCCCCAATTACGGTTTTACACCACAGGGACGCGGGCAGGCGGCACTGGATTGGATGCGCAATGAAAACGACAAAGGCTTTATTGATCTAGCCCTGGCTATGAATCTGCCCGGTCTTTTAGAGCATGCTGCTCAAAACCACAGCGCCTGCAGCGCCGGAGCGGCTGCGGCCGCCATCGCCGCCTGCCAGGCTCTGGGATCAAACCGGGGCGAGCTCCTGGACTACTACACCAGCTCAGATATCATGCCCGGCGATTCCTTTGTCGGGTATGCCGGTATCGTTTTCTGAATTTACTTCGGTTCTGAACTTGGGGCCGTCAGGTCAGGAGGAAAAAAAATGAATGATTCGTCAGTAAGCCTCTCAGCCCTGCAGGCTTTTGCGACCAAATTACAGGCCACGGCCAACAATATCGCCAACTTTATCACACCGGAGTACAAGGCCGAGCGAGTGGTTATGACCTCCGGCCCTGCGGGCGGTGTTTTAGCCGCCGTGACGAGGGACCTGACGCCTGGAGTGACCCTGCCACAGGAGGCCGGGCAGCCGGGCGAGCCCCAGGAGATGTCAAACGTCAATCTGGCGAACGAGATGATTGATTTAATGCTAACCAGAACCGCCTACCAGGCCAACGCCCGGGCTTTGAGTATTACTCAAGAGACCAACGGCAAGGTCATAGACATCATCGGCTAGGTATTCGCTTCAAACCTGACTGCCGCTAAGCTCACTTCATAAATAGCATTTGCCTTTCCCTAGCGCCGCTGAAATTACCCCGTCAAAAATCAGACTCTTGATCTTTTTTTCCTACCGAAAAAAAACACTTGTTAAATGAGCGTCAAAATATTATCATAAAAACACGAATACAAACAGCCCCTGGACATGCGCGGCTACGGATTTCTTGAAAGATCTGAGGACCTATGCCTACTGCTATGCTCGTAATAAGCGACCTTGAAGCGGCCAAGCCCCTGGTGACCGCTTTAGAGGATAAAGGGTTGGACCTGACACATGCCGCGGATGGGGCAGCGGCCATGGACATGCTGAAAAAGGACTCCTTCGAATTGGTCCTGGCCGAGACAGACCTTCCCAAGGTCAAGGGTCTTGACCTCCTCAAACACATACAGATCAAACATCCAGGCAGCAAGTGCGTGCTTCTCTCTAATGACGCCTCGGCGCGGGCCGCTCTTCAGGCCATCCGCACGGGCGCTTTTGACTACCTGACCCTGCCTCTCGACGAAAATGATGTTCACTCCTGTTTGGAAAGAGCCTTAAATATAGGGGTCAGCGGCGGCGAGGCCGGGCCGGTCGTGGGTTATCAAGTTCGCTATCCGGAGATCATCGGCCAGAGTGCGGCCATAAAAAATGTGTTTCGCATGATTGACAAGGTGGCTCAGACAGACAGCACCATTATGATCACCGGTGAATCGGGCACAGGCAAGGAACTCGTGGCCCGCGCCATTCACTCCAGCAGCCCCCGGCAGAACTACCCTCTTGTTCCGGTCAACTGTGGAGCCATTCCAGAAGAGCTCCTGGAGAGCGAACTCTTCGGACATGAAAAAGGGGCCTTTACGAGTGCCATTCGCTCCCGGTCCGGGCGCTTTGAGTTGGCCAATAATGGAACGATCTTCCTGGACGAAATCTCGGATATGAGCCCGAGACTCCAGGTGAAACTCCTGAGGGTCCTCCAGGAGCGCAAATTCGAGCGAATTGGCGGCACAAAAACCATCGAGGTTGATATCAGGATTATCGCCGCCACAAACAAGGACCTCTACCAAACCCTCCAGGAAGGACGCTTCAGAGAGGACCTTTACTACCGGCTCAATGTTATCCCTGTCACTGTTCCCCCGCTTAGACAACGCCAATCGGACATCCCTCTCCTCATGGAGCATTTCTTTCTAAAGTTCAATCACCACAAGCAGAAAGAGATAAAGGGACTCGCAACAGAGGTTAAAGCCCTGCTCATGGCTTACCCGTGGCCCGGGAATATCCGGGAGTTGGAGAATGTAATCGAACGCATGGTCATCCTGGCGGAAAATGAGGTGATTTCTATTGAAGATTTGCCTCTGCATATCCAGGAGGCTACCGCTCAACCAAAACGAGAACCCATCGAGATTCCAGAGCAAGGGATTGACTTCAATGAAGTAGTCTCCGAGTTCGAAGACCAGCTCCTGGTACAAGCCCTTGAAAAATCAAACTGGGTTAAGAACAAGGCCGCCAAACTGCTCAATCTCAACCGCACCACCCTTGTCGAGAAACTCAAAAAAAAGGATATCAAGCGCCCTGATAGTTGATCCTGATTCAGACCCTCTCCCGGCTCAAAATACTATTCTTGCTTCTCTCTCCGACAATTTTTTGACGAACATGACATCAACCTGATCACGACAGCATCCGTCTCCCTGATTGACCAGCCGGCCTCTATCTTACTAACTAGCTAAAATTTCTTTATATCTTTAAGATGAAATGAATAAAATTTTCTGGCACAAACATTGCTCCCCCCAGTGAAAGGGCTAGACCCCAGAGGGAGAAGTGGATGCGATTTATTCCGAGACCTTTGATAAAAAGAAGGGCCTGCCTTCTGATGCCGGGTATGCTCCTGGTCTGTGCGGTCATCATGCTCGGACAAAGCAGCGCTCCGGCGCAGAAACCCCCTGGGCAGCCTCTGAAAAAACCAGGCGCGGCCGACAGGAGTTCGGCCTTGAAGTCCGGGCGGCTTACTGGAATCCGCCTGGGTACCTTTCCCGACTACTCCCGTCTTATATTTCTTTTTAAAAAGCCGGTGGACAGTTACATGGTCAGGCGGCCGGAGGTGAACGAACTCTGGCTGGATTTCGGGCCGGACGCCATTCCCAAGGAAGGCCGGTATGAACTGCATGATGAACTAGTCCAGGGTGTGGCTCTGCTTGAACAAAACGGCCGGTTGACAGCACGGGTCAAGGTCGGGCTCTCCAGGTTCTCCTTTAGACATTTTTCTACTCCGGATCGAAAGGCTGTGGTCTTAGACCTTCGTCCTGGGGACCCGATAAAGAGGGCCAGGCCCGCCGTGAGCCGTGCCGCGCTCGAAAAACTGAAGGGTCTGAGCCTTGAGCTGCCCGATCCCAAGGCGATCGCCAGAAAAATACGCGCCGCCTTGCCCGCCGACCCGACTCCGGATACAGAGCTCTTTTTTCTAACTCAAGCTGCCGACGATATGGCGCGAGGCAATTTTGAGGAGGCGATCATCAATCTGAAGCGTCTTTTGAAAAATTTTCCGAACACCAAGTATCGGGACCCGGGTCTCTTTCTCCTGGGAGACGCTTATTATTATTCATACCAAAACAAGCTTGAACCCCATTTTCTCGAAATTACAGATACTTTCCGAGAAGCAATCGTCACCTTTCCCCAGTCGGCCCTCACGCCTCGCGCCACATTGATGCTCGGCCTGGCTTACCTCAAGATGAACTTCAACAGTGAGGCGGTGGGCTACTTGGAAATCGTCACCAAGGATTTTCCAGATACCCGCTATGCAGTGCTGGCCTATCTCTACCTGGGTGAAGCCCAGCTCAACCTGGGTGAAGCCGATCTGGCTCAGGAATCCCTTGACACTGTCTTAACCTTCAAGCCCAGCGGCCACTCTTTTCTGAAGGCTTACTACAAGCTGGGTCAGGTTCACTTTCAAAAAGGTATTTACACCAAGGCGAATGAGGTATTTAAAGAGGTCTTAATTCGCCAAGAGGATTTCTATCTCGAACACCCTGAAATTCTTTATTATATGGGTGAAGGCTACTTCCATTCCCATCGCCCGGACCTGGCCAGGAGCTACCTTTATCACCTGCTGAATATCTACCCTGAATACAAAGCCAAAGACGTGGTCATGGCCCGTATCGGGGACACGTATAAGGAGGAGGGCCGTCATTCAGAAGCCAAGAAAATCTACCGCATCACTAAAGACATCTTTCCAGAGAGTACCGGGGCCTTGATCAGCCAGCTCCGGCTTGCTGAATATGGCGCGCTCCGGGACTCTTTTAAGCCGGAGACGATCTTCATCGAACTCGAAGAAGGCGCCAGAGAAGCCACCTTGAAGATGTATCGGGAAATCGTGGCTTCCCAAAAGGAGTCCCCTCTTCTCCAGCTGGCTATGTTCAAAATCGGTCTCGCTGCCTACTGGCAAAAAAACTATAAAAAAGCCTTGCAGACCTTCAAGGACACCCTGGAAAAATATCCCAAGGGTTCTATCATCCCGGATGTACATTTTGTTATGAGCAAAACCATCCTGGCCCGGGTAAGAAACCTTTACCGGCAGAAGAAGCACCTGGAGCTGCTCAGTTATTTTTTTGAGAATCAGCGGTACATCTCTGAGATTGCCTTGTCAGATATCCGTCTTTACGTGGCTTTGAGCCATCTGGCTCTGGACCTTCCTTCAGAGGCCATCGAACTCTTTCTGGCGGATCGAGGCGTGCCCGATTCGGCTGACCAGCGGCTCTTGGGTCTTGGCGAGGCCTACCTTAAAGACAGCCAATATGAGGAGGCCATAAAGGCCTTAAACCAGTTTTTAAAACGCTATCCCAGGCATGAGAAAAAGGATCAGGCCCTGCTCCACCTGGCTCAAGGTAAAATGAAACAGGGACATACAAAGGAAGCCCTGTCTCTTTTTGAAAACGCTATGACTGCCCAGCCCAGGCTTAAAAGGGACGGCGAGTTTCAAAACATGTTGGGCCGGATTTACCTGGAGCTAGGTCAATATGAAAAGGCGGCCGCGGCCTTGGAGATTGCCGCCAAAGGCCTGGGTGAAGGTCAAGGGAACGCCCAGGATGTCTTCCTGGCTTACGCTCACCTGGGGCGAGCTCTGGCAAAGGTCAAACGCAAAGGTGAAGCAGCCCAGGCCCTGGACAAGGCGCTCACGGTTCAGCCTGAACAGCCTTTCCCGGAAGCCCTTTATCTCATAGCGCGAACGAATTTTAATCTGGGCCGCCAAAAAGAAGGCCTTGAGGCCCTGGACCTCGTGTCCAAGGCTGAAGATAGTTTCTGGAAAATGATGGCCGATCAGGAACTTAAGGTCCGTAAATGGAATCAAGAATTAAACCGGGAGATCGAGAAGGAAATATCGGCTAACCTACAGAAATAATGAGATAACCAGGAAAAAACAACGGGAAAAACCTGATCGAGAAAGCCGTTTAATAATGTTCGTTCCCGCAAGTCAAGAGGCAGGAGGCCATGCAGTCCAGATCCGTCTTGGTAGTTGATGATCAACCCGAAATACGAACTTCCCTTTTCGAAGCCCTCACGAAGGAGGGCTATGCCGTGGCCCTGGCGCAAGATGGAAAGGAGGCTCTGGGAAAATTCAAAGCAAACCCCTTTGAAATAGTCATCACAGACGTTCGTATGCCTCGCATGGATGGAATGGAGCTGCTTTCCCGGATTAAACAATCTTCGTCCCAAACTCCGGTCATCATCATCACCGGCCACGGGACAGTGGATAACGCTGTCAAAGCCATGCGTGACGGGGCCTTTGACTACATCCTGAAACCCCTTTCCATGGAGGTCCTTAAAGAGACAATCAATCAGGCCCTGAATGCCGCTCAAACGTCAGCCTCTAAAATCATGAATCGCGAAACCAATAGCCTGGGCATAGGTGACCGGCCTATCATCACTCAAGACCCGGCCATGAAACGGCTGCTCGAAATGTCCAAAAACGTGGCGCCCTCAAAGGCCACCGTGCTCATACAAGGCGAGTCCGGAACAGGCAAGGAACTCCTGGCACGGTTCATTCACCGGGAATCGGACCGGGCCAAGGGACCTTTTGTGGCCATCAATTGCGCCAGCCTGCCTGAGGGACTCCTGGAAAGCGAACTATTCGGCCACGAAAAAGGCTCTTTCACCGGGGCTATTACTCGAAAAATCGGCAAGTTTGAGCTGGCCCATCTAGGAACGATTCTCCTTGACGAAATCAGCGAAATGGCTCCGGCCTTGCAGGCCAAACTGCTGCGCGTTCTGCAGGAAGGAGAAATAGACCGCCTCGGTGGCAAAAGCCCCATCCAGATCAATGTCCGGGTCATCGCCACCACTAACCGTAATCTCATGGAATGGGTCAGGCAGGGAAAATTCCGCCAGGATCTTTACTACAGGCTGAATGTTATTCCCTTGCGTATCCCTGCCATGCGAGACCGCCCTCGCGATATCCGCCCTTTGTCCGAATATTTTTTAGAAAAATACAGCCAGGAGAATGGCAAAGGGATAAAGAGCCTCTCCCAAGAAACCCTGGCCCAGCTTCAAAGTATGAGCTGGCCCGGTAATGTTCGAGAACTGGAAAATATCATCGCGCGCGGGGTGCTGCTGGCCAAAGGGGAATCCATCGAACCAGGCGACCTTTTCCTGGACGAAGCCCTGCCAGAAGCAGCCGGAAACGATGCTCACAGTACCGTTAAAAAAGGACGAACCATGACGATCAAGGAGATGGAAAAAGAACTCATCGAACAGGCCCTCAACGAGACGAACGGGAATCGCACCCATGCCGCCGGGATTTTAGGAATAAGTGTCAGAACCCTGAGGAACAAACTCACAGAATACAAAGCCATGGGCTGGGAGGCCGGTCAGGCGGCCTGAGTACTGACCTCCCTGCCCTGTTTTTCTGATCGTAAAACGAAGTCAATGGAGGAGAAGCGAGACAAAATCATCTTGGCACACAATTTGCTCACCATTGACGCGAATAACAATTAATTGGAGAAGTTAGGTCATGGATGCATTAGGAAAACTATTCGACCGTTCCATTGACTTGATGGGCAAGGCGCTAAACCTGCGGCTCACCAAGCACAGTTACATCGCAAGCAACCTGGCAAATATGGACACGCCGGGCTATAAGGTCAAAGATTTGGAATTTCAAAAGGTTTTACTCAAAAGCCTGCCAAAATCAAACAACCGTCTGCCTTTACAAAGAACGCATCCCCGTCACATGCCGGTGACAAAAGCCGAAAAAGCATACGCCTTGGCCCAGAAAAACGTGGTCTATGGAGTCTATGGCAAAGATGAGAATGGAAACGATGTGCTTGATATTGACCGGGAAATGAGCAAGCTGGTTAAGAACCACCTTATGTATAATATCACGGTTCAAATGCTGGCCAAAAAATTTGGAGGCCTCAAATACGCCATCACCGAAGGAGGGAGGTAATCATGGATTTTATCACGGCCATGGATATTAGCGTCTCGGGTCTTACGGCCCAAAGGACCCGTATGAATATCGTCTCGATGAACCTTTCCAACATGCACGCCACGCGCACCGTAACAGGAGGGCCTTACCGGCGAAAGATCCCCATATTCACGGCAACACCTCTGAAAGGACCCTTTGGGCGGCGCCTGAAGGGCAGCCAACGTAAGCTTCAGCAGGTCGAAGTTACGAACATTATTCAAGATCAAAAGGATTTCAAAATCATCTACGACCCTTCCCACCCCGATGCGAACCAGTACGGCTACGTTCAGATGCCCAATGTCAACCTGATGGAAGAAATGGTGCACATGCTTACAGCCAAGAGATCCTATGAGGCCAATATCGTGGCCATTAATGCGGCCAAGAACATGGCTCTTAAGTCTTTGGAAATACTGAAGTAGGAAGGTGAATCCG
This sequence comes from Deltaproteobacteria bacterium, assembly GCA_019308995.1. Taxonomy (NCBI): domain Bacteria; kingdom Pseudomonadati; phylum Myxococcota; class Myxococcia; species Deltaproteobacteria bacterium. The sequence goes on from JAFDHD010000023.1 coordinate 8,687, forward strand.
ATGAAAATATCCCCAGTGGACCCGATTCAAATTCCGGGAATCCAGCCTCATGAGGCTAAGCCTGGCCAGCTTCCTGTACCGGGCTTCAAGGAGACCCTCCTGGATTCGATCAAAAAGGTCAATGAGTTACAGATCAAAGCCCAGCAAGCCATGGAAGACCTAGCCACAGGTCGAAGTCAAAACATACACGAAACCATGATCGCTATTGAACAGGCTGAAATTGCGTTTAAGCTGGCGGCTCAAGTCCGCAATAAGATCATAGCCGCGTATAGCGAGATCATGAGGATGGCAGTCTGACGCCTTCTTTCTTGATTAACAATGATAGTATATAATTAGGGTGCAGAGGGAAAATGTTTGAGTATCTTAGCCGACTTATTGGCCAACTGCAAGAAGTCTTCATAGCCCTGCCCGCCAATCGGAAAATTCTCCTTATAGGCGTTGTGGGCGCTACTGTGGCCGGTTTCATCGTCTTGTTCACATGGGCGAACAGGCCCAGTTTTGAAATCCTGTACTCTGGATTGAGCCAGGATGAAGCCGGTGAAATCGTGACCAAGCTAAAAGAGAAAAAGATTCCCTACCGCCTTGAATCCGGGGGAACCACCATTCTGGCCAGGGATGAAGACATCCAGGACACACGCCTTACCTTGGCCACTGAAGGACTTCCCCGCGGCGGGGGCGTGGGCATGGAACTCTTCAATAAAACCAGCCTGAGCACATCCGCTTTCGTGCAGCGCCTTAACTACCAGCGGGCCATCCAGGGCGAACTGGAGCGAACCATCATGAAATTTCCAGAGGTCGCCCAGGCGCGAATCCACCTGAGCATACCCAAGGAATCGCTCTTCCTCGAAGAGGCTCGGGAACCGTCAGCCTCAGTGGTGCTCGGGCTTCGCCCCAATAGAACTCTGAGCCAGGCCCAGGTCCTGGGTATAGTGCACCTGGTGGCCAGCTCGGTTGAAGGGCTCAAACCCGAAAACGTTTCCGTGGTAGACACCTCTGGAGGATTGATTTATAAGAAAGATGAGGAGGCTGAAACCCCGATGCTGACCGCCTCCCAGATTCAGCAGCGACGGATGCTCGAAAAAACCCTGGCCGACCGGGTGACCACCATGTTAGAACGAGTTGTCGGGCCTGGCAAAGCTGTGGCGCGAGTCACGGCTGAACTGGACTACAATCGCACCAGCACCACCGAGGAGACGTTTGACCCTGAACTGGCCGTGATCCGCAGTGAAGAGCGGGTGAAAGAAAAAAGCACCGGGCCGGGCCGGATAACCGCCGGAGCGCCGTCGGCCCGATACAGCCTGGAAACCGGGGAAGGCGCCGCCGCCGATCAGGGTCAACCTCTGGAAACTTATGAGAAAACCGAAGAAACCATTAATTACGATATCACCCGCGTCAACAAGCAAACCGTAATTCCAGGCGGTAAAATAAAACGCCTGTCCGTGGCGGTGATGGTTGATGGAAAAGAAGTGGAAAAAACAGAAGGCGGCGAGACGGTCAAGACGGTGGTGCCTCGAACCGAGGAGGAACTGGCTCGTTTGCAAGAAGTGGTTCGTTACGCCGTAGGCTATGACGAGGAGCGGGGTGATACGGTCATTGTAACCAGCTTTCCCTTTTTTATCCCTGAAGAAATAAAAGTGCCTGTCCTGGCAAAATGGTGGACCACCTACCTCCGCCAGGCCGTCCGACCGGCAATCAATATTATATTGATCGTGCTGTTCTTCCTGTTTATAGTCCGGCCGCTGATAGCCTGGATCAGAAGGGAAGCAAGGGTTGTTGTCCGGGAAGAAGAGAGGGTTGCCTTACCGCCCGGAGTGGAGGCGCCGGCCTTGCCGGGTGAGGTGCCTAAAATTGAGGCGGCTCTGCCCGACCAGATGCGGGAAACGGCTCTTCAGCACCCAGACCGGACACTGGATGTAATCCGGACCTGGATTAGTGAGTGATAAAGTTAATCAACAGGGGGGGCAATCATGGCTAATGCCCAGAAGTTGACCGGCCCGCAAAAAGCGGCCGTCTTCCTTCTGACCATGGGTGAAGACTTCACTTCCCAGATCTTCAGCAAACTGGAAGATGATGAGATAAAAAAACTCAGCCGGGCTATGTCGCGAGTCCAGGAGCTCTCTTCTGATACGGTCACAGAAGTATTAGATGAGTTCAATAAATCGTTAGTTTCGCCGATGGGCCTGAAGATCAAGGGGGATTCTTTTGTCAAAAAAATCATCTCCCGGTCCGTGCCCAGGGATCGGGCCGAGAACATCCTGGAAGATATCAGCGCCGACATCGGGCCAACGCCCTTTGAAAACTTAAAAGATATAGACTCAAAAACTTTGGCCAACTTTATCCAGAACGAGCACCCCCAGACCATAGCTTTGATCCTGGCCTATACAGAACCCGGTAAGGCCGCGGAAGTTATCAGCAACTTTCCAGAAAATCTTCAAACTGACGTCGTCCTGCGCATTGCCAATCTTGAAAATGTCCCTCAAAATATCGTGACTGAGGTTGAAGATGTCCTGCAAAAAGAAATCCACACCCTGGGGACCACTGACGCCCGGAAGGTAGGGGGAGCTGAGGCTGTGGCTGAGATTCTCAACCAGGTGGATCAGTCTACAGAGAACACCATCCTCTCCCGAATTGAGGAAGACCACACCGATCTGGCCAATGACATACGCAAGCTGATGTTCGTCTTCGAAGATCTGGTTACTGTTGACGACCGCGGTATCCGCGGCATACTCAGGGAGGTCAACAACGAAGAGCTTACCCTGGCCCTAAAAACCGCTTCAGATACCTTGAAGGAAAAAATCTATGGCAACCTATCAGAAAGAGCCGCAGCCATCATTAAGGAAGACCTTGAAATCATGGGGCCGGTCAAGCTGGTGGATGTGGAAAAGGCGCAGCAAAGCGTCGTGCGAGTCGCCAAGAAACTCGAAGACGAGGGGAAGATAATGCTTGGCAAGGGCGGTGAGGAAACTTTTGTCTGAGTCAATCATTATTAGATCCGCAGATTCCGCTCACTCCAGCCCCGGGGGCTCCAGCCTGAAAAATACCGGCGAGGCGAAAACGGATACGGATATCAAACCAGAAACCCTTGTGGAATATACCTTTACCCCATTGACAGACGCAGGCGGCACCCCGGCCATGACCTTTGCCAAGGCCCAGAAAACCATGGAGCAGGCGAAAGAAACACTCGCTCAGGCGCAGAAAGAGGCCGAAGCAATAAAGGCCCTGGCTAGAAAAGAAGGGGAAGAAATAAAAGAGAAGGCGCGAGCCGAAGGTTTTGAAAAGGGGCGCGAACAGGGAATCAATGAAGGCATGGTCCAAGGCCAGGAGAACTTCAAGGCCAAGCTGATTGAAACCTGGAACGTCCTGGACGCCATTGGCAACCTTTACCAGGACCTCAAAAAAGCCAATGAAGTGGTGCTGGTCAAACTGGCGCTGACCGTGGCCGAGAGAGTGCTCTTGCATGAGGTCAGCACCTCCCCAGAGGTAGTCGCAGCAGCCTTTAAGGCTGCCCTGGCTAAGCTGGACAAGATGCACGAAGTAACCCTGAGAGCCCACCCTGATGACCTGGCGCGCCTGGAGGCTGCCAAGGCTGAACTGAAAGACCAGCCGGACGGACTGATCAAAATAACCATTCAGCCCGACCCGGCCCTGAACAGAGGCGATCTGGTGGCGGAGACAGAGGCCGGCCGGATTGACGCCACACTCAGAAGACGCCTGCAGGCCGTGATTGAAGCGGTGGATGAGGAACTTAAAAAAAACCTGAACCTGGACTGGTAGAAACCCATCTATATGAGAAGCGGCTGATTCATGGATATAGCCTATAATTTAGATCGGTATATCACTACTGCGGCCCAGGCTGAACCCTTGATCCTCGAAGGCCGTGTCGTCAAGGTCGCTGGCCTGGTGATCGAAAGCGAGGGTCCAGCCGCCTCAGTGGGTGATCTCTGCCATATTTTCTCCAGGGATGCGGAAAAGCCCATCGAGGCCGAAGTGGTCGGGTTCCTTCAGGGTCATATTCAGCTTATGCCTCTCGGACCGGTTCAAGGTCTTACTCCCGGCTGCCGGGTGGTGCCGCAAAATGCGACCGCCTCGGTCCAGGTCGGCCCGGAGATACTGGGACGGGTCCTTGACGGCCTGGGGTACCCCATTGATGACCTTGGCCCCATTGCGACCGGCGCCTCCTACCCGCTCTATGGCCGGCCAAGCAACCCTCTGGCCAGGGCCGATATAACCGAGCCGGTGGATGTGGGAATCCGGGCCGTCAACGCCTTGCTTACTATTGCCAAGGGGCAGCGGGTCGGGATATTTTCCGGGGCAGGCGTGGGGAAAAGCACGCTTCTGAGTATGATTGCCCGCCATACCCGGGCCGACGTCAACGTCATCGCCCTCATTGGGGAGCGAGGCCGGGAAGTCAAGGAATTCATTAATAAAGGACTGGGCCCAGAAGGCATGAAACGCTCCGTGGTAGTGGCCGCCACGTCTGATCAGCCGGCTCTGGTTCGAATAAGAGGCGCTTTTGTAGCCACGGCTGTGGCCGAATATTTCTGTGACCAGGGAGCCGACGTCATCTTGATGATGGATTCAGCCACCCGATTTGCCCATGCCTCCCGGGAGGTGGGCCTGTCCATCGGCGAACCACCCACCACCAGAGGCTACACCCCGTCAGTTTTTGCTCAACTGCCATTACTTCTGGAAAGGGCCGGCATCTGGCGCGAAAAAGGAAGCATCACCGGGTTATATACAGTCCTGGTGGAAGGCGATGATATCAACGAACCACTGGCCGATGCCTTGATGTCTATTCTGGACGGCCACATCATCCTGAAAAGAGAGTATGCCGCCCGCAACCGCTACCCGGCTATTGATCCACTGGTCAGCATCAGCCGGCTCATGATTGACGTGGTGGGCCAGGATCACCTGAACCTGGCCCGGCGTTTTACAGATGTGCTGTCCACCTACGTGCGGTCTGAAGACATGATCAATATCGGGGCTTATATCCAGGGTTCCAATCCTGAAATTGATTACGCCATCAAAACAATGCCTCGCTTCGAGGCTTTCCTTAAACAGACGCCCGAGGAAGGCGTTAACTTTTCCCAGTCCCAGGATGAACTCAAAAAGGTCTTTAGCTAACTATGTTTCAATTTCCCCTGGAAGCTTTTCTTAAATACCGCCGCCAGCAAGAAGAAACAGAGATGTATGAATTATCCAACCGAATCAGGGAAATGCGCCAAATCCAGGACGATCTTAAAACCATAAAGGCCAGAGCCGCGAATCTGACCCTGGCGCTGCAGGAACGGACAACCGCAACGGTCACCGCGCCCGTCATCGCCCTCTACTCGAATTATCTTCATAATCTCCGCAAGTTAGGTTTGGCAACCGCGGATGAGATCAACCGCGCCCAGACCAAAGTCAAAAGACAGCGTGAAAAACTGATAAAAGCCTCGGTCGGCCGCAAGATCATAGAACGCCTCAAGGAAGGACAGCTTCAGGCCTATATTGATGAGGAGGCCCGCAAGGAACACAAGATCTTCGATGAAATAACCACCCTGAAGGCCGGAAGGAAATGATGACGACAAGTATGCACAGAACACGGCGCCATCCCGCCTGGCTGACCCTGGAATTCATCATTATTATATGCCTGGCCCTAAAAATGGTCCTCGCCGGGGGATATTTCCTCTCACTCACCAAAGGGGCGCCGGTAATCAAAACCTCAATGGCCATCGCCGCCGATCCAACTCAGGCCGAAACACAAGGCTCACCTCCTGCACTCCTGTCGCCTCCAAAGGACCTCTCTCTGGTCGAACAGTACAAGGCCATGCTCCTGGTTCTGAAAAGCAGAGAAAAGACGATTAAAGAAAAAGAACAGCGCCTCAAGGAAAAAGAGGAAGCCTTGAAAGCCCTGCAAAAAGAAACCGAGAAAAGATCCTCGGAACTGACGGCGCGCCTGAATAAACTTATCAGGCAGAAAGAGGAACTGACCCTTAAACTGGAAAAACTCATTTCAGAACAGAAAATACTTGAAGACGCCAAAATTACGCATCTCGTCAAAGCCTACAGCGCCATGCGGCCGGAAAACGCCGCCACGCTAGTCAATAGCCTTGACGATGACGTGGCGGTACGCATCCTGGCTTCCATGACCGGCCGATCTGCAGGTAAAATCCTGGCCTTTGTCGAACCAGTCAAGGCCGCAAGGCTAACAAAGCATCTGGCCGATCATAGAGTAAGTGGAGTCAAGCCGGAGAAGCAGTAAAAAAAACTGTGCCTTATCAAAGGTGAATAGCGCTGACACCGCGCCTTTAAAAAACCCATTGCGCCAAACAAAACGCCAGGTCTTTCAAAAGGATCGCTACTTGCCTGTTTTTTCCTCTTATTTTTAAATATATTTAAAAACAATTTAAATTCTTTAGAAAAATATGGAAAGAAGTTCTATTTTACTGGAGTAAAATTCGGTAAAATCTGCCTCTCAGGGTCATTTCTTGAGAGGGCCCTTTATTGTCTTTTCTTTATAACTAGCTTACATTACTAATAAATTGTCCTTGGTTTATTGTGGCACGTCTATTGCCTCCTCATGAGGCAGCACCACAAACTAACCAGGAGAAAGGCCTTGATACAAGCTTCAGCCATCGTATCGCCCCTCCAGATGCAAGCCGACTTCTTTCTTGCACAAACTTCGCCTCTTCAGATTCACGGGGCTGATCTTTATCATAATGAGCCCTTCCGGGCGGTTCTGAACAATACGCTGGAGAAAAGGGAACGATTCCTTGAAAAGCCGGGGTTTAAGGATCAGAGAGAAGAGGGACCGATTCATGGCTCAGCGCTGGAAGCTTTTGAAGCCGAAGTAAAGGCCTTCGGGCTTCCCCTGGACACCGTTTCCATGGACCCAAAGGATTTACCGCTCCTGCAGAAAATCTTGAACGAGAGCGGCTTCAGCCCTGATGAGATTCATCATATTATGAAGAGCTTGACTCAGGGGCCGCTCACCATGGAGCGAATCATGGCTGTTATTGGAACGGTCCGGACCGGGCCTCGCGTAAACCTGTCTCTGCCAGAGGCCGCGCTGCCTTCATTCGGTCGTTTCCTGCTCGAACTGGGACTCAACCCGGAACAGGTCAAAAATATAATTACTGAACTTGGCCAGGGTGGGCAATTTGGATCTGAAGTCTTGCGAGGGCTCCTTTTAAAGCACGGCCAGACCAATTTAAAGGAACTCAACCTTTCAAATGTAGATTTAAGCAACCTCAAAGACCTCCTGGCCTCGCTTGGAGCTCAACCCAAGAATCTTCAGCATCTCTGGCAGCAGCTCGAGGCCAGCAAAGGCCGGATGTCCATGGAGGGATTCCTGGCGCTTTTTAAATCGCTGGAGCGGCCGGAGCCTCTTGGACCGGGCCAGATGGACTGCATCCGATCACTGGTGCACAATCTGCGCTTAAAACATACTTTCCGGATACGCACCCACTTCGATCGAATCATAAGCCTGCTTCAGAGCATGGGCGACGATAAAATTGATCCGGATTCCCTGAAGCATAATCCAGCCCTGGCGATCCTGCGCGCCGGAACGCCGTCTGCCCGGGCTATTATGAATGGAACGGAATTCCCAGGCAGTGCTGCCGCTCAGAATACAAACAATGCCGCGGCATCGGGACCGGAAATCCAGCCGGGCGCCATAGTTTCAAGGGAAGGTGAATTGTGGAACAGGCCTGAACTGCAAGTCAGGCTTGAAACAGCCGCAACCACCCGTTTATCCGATTCTGTCCTCAGGCAGATCGCTGAAAAAATTATCTATTCATCGCGGAACAATCTGCATCGAATCATGATCCAGCTTGAACCCAAAGAACTCGGTCAGCTCAAGATCAACATGATCTTTAAGAACAACCAGCTCCAGGCCAAAATCGTTACCGAGCATGGATTTGTCAAGCTGGCCCTGGAGGAGCAGCTGGATCAACTAAAGAAAACCCTGGAAGAGCAAGGTCTCCATGTGGAGCGTTTCGATGTCTCCTTCACCAGGGATCAGCAGGACTTTGCAGGGAAATCAGAAACCTGGTCCGCATTTCAAAACAGCTCTCAGGCGGCATCGAACACAGGCTCCACGATTGAGCCTGCTGCCTTGGAGGAGCTTGAGGCCGCACTTCCCGAGGCAGTCCGGGACGTGAACCAGGTGGATCTTTTCGCTTGAACTTTATGAATATCACAGGAGAAGAGCATGACGGTGGTTACTCAAAACCAGATCACTCAAAATTACCTGCCCGTAAAGCAGAACGACCCTGACCTTTATCAGGAAGGCAACTATACAAAAATAGGCAAAGACGAGTTCCTCAAACTGCTTATTGCGCAGATGAAATACCAGGACCCGCTCAACCCCATTGAAGGTACTGAATTTACGGCCCAGCTGGCCCAGTTCACCAGCCTGGAGCAGCTTTACAACATCAATGACACCCTGGAGGGACTGAACACGGCTCTGACCGCTCAAAACAGCTTCCAGGCCGTCAATCTTCTCGGGAAAACGGTCAAGACCGCCGGGCAGTGGCTGAACGTCGAGGAAGGTGAACTGGTGACAGCGGGAGTTTACGAACTCAAAAACGCTGCGCAGCAGGTTCAGATAAATATTTACAGCCAGGATGGCGCCATGGTTCACAGCATTGACCATCCGGCTCAGGAAGCGGGGACTCACCAGGTCGAGTGGGATGGCAGGAATTTCTTGGGCCAGCCTGTGCCCGATGGGATCTACGCCTTTGAAGTCGTGGCCCGCAACCCTGATGACAGCCTCATAGACTCGACCGGCTACACCAAAGGCACAATTACCGGCTTGACTTTCGGACAGGGCGGAGAACCGATCCTGCTCATGAACGGCATCGGCCTGAACTTGGCCAATGTCATTGAAATCATTGTCCCGAAGTCAACCAAGGATAATTAATTTAAAAGGATTAAGGAGTGTAAAAAAATGTCAATTTCTGCTGCATTGTATACGGGTATCACCGGTTTAAGCTCCATGGGTATGGCCATGTCCGTCATTGGCAACAACATTGCCAACGTCAATACCGTGGGTTTCAAACAGGCGCGTCCGCAGTTCATGGATCTTCTGAGCCAGCGGATATTCACCGCTGCTGGCAGCTCCCAGATCGGGAAAGGAGTCAGTTTGGGCACCGTGAATAACGTCTTCTCTCAAGGCGCATTCGTAAACTCGGATGAAGACACCGATCTTGCCATCAGCGGGGAAGGGTTTTTCATGGTCAGGAAATCTGATGTTGATACGGTTTATTTCACGCGAGCCGGAAACTTCACCTTGGACAACCAAGGCCGCCTCATTACGCCGCTGGGTTATATCGTTCAGGGCTGGGCCCTCAACGAGGATCAACAGCGCACGGGCACGCCGACCGATATCATTCTCACCACGAGCAACCTGCCCCCGGTCATGACCTCTAACGCCACTTTTATCACCAACCTGCAAGCTGACTCCGCTTCCCGAGCCACCAGCCTGTGGCAGGCCTGGGATGCAACGAATGATAACCCCATTGCTGGTGACAGTTATGTTTACCAGAGCTCCCTTCGCGCCTATGATTCGCTCGGGGAAGTTCACAACCTTTCCATTTACTACGATCCTAATTACAATCCGCCGTTTGCCAGTTTGACTACGGCCCTGCCCGGAGCAGACGATGACATTACCTTTACCGCCGTTTCCGGCGGGGCTAGAGGTAACAATATCACCATCACTTACGTGGACCCCGGCGCGCTCAGGGCCACCACGGATGTGACCGACGTCACCGGCACGGCCATTACCGTCACCCTGGCCCATGACGGAACCTCTATTACCGCCACAGCGAACGATGTCCTGGCCGCTATCGCGGCAAGTACCGAGGCCGGCAACGTCCTCACCGCGGCGGCGGTAGGCGCAGGAACTGGAGTCGTAACGGCCATGGCGGCCACCAACTTGAGCGGCGGCTCCGACGTCAATACCACGCCGAATCAGTGGGAGTATATCGTCACTACTGATCCAGCCGACGACTACCGCCAGATCAATAGTAAATCTGTTATCGGGAATCCATCCGCCGGACTGCTGATGAGAGGTATTCTTACCTTCGACCCCAACACCGGAGGTATTGCTCATACCACCACGGCTGTCACAGCCGATGAGATAACCGATATTGATATCGTAAATGATCCTCCCAATCCCCCGACGTGGTCGAGTTTAACGCCAAACAACAACGGATATTTTGAATTAACGGCCAATTTCGTACCAGGAGCGTCAGATCAATCCATCGAAATAAACTTTGGGGCAAATAATCAGCTCGGACTCAATAACTGGATCACCGAAAGCCTCTCAACTACACAATTCGCCGCGACCTCGACCACTGTTTTCCAAACCCAGGACGGATACTCTTCCAGCTATCTCCAGGGAATCAGCGTCGGACGTGACGGCACCATCTACGGCGATTATTCAAACGGGCAGAGCGTCGGCCGGTATCAGGTCGCCTTGGCCCTTTTCCAGAACCAGTGGGGCCTTGAAAAACTCGGCCAGAACCTCTATATCGAAACACCGGCTTCAGGCGCAAGGACCCCTGCCCCGGCCGGACATGGAGGGGCAGGAGAACTTCATCCCAATGCCCTGGAACAGTCCAACGTGGACCTGGCCCAGGAGTTTGTGGACATGATCGTCATTCAGCGCGGATTCCAGGCCAACTCCAAAATAATCACCACCACAGACACCATGCTGGCTGAACTGATCCAGCTCAAACGATAGCTCCCCTCCTCTGCTCCACCTCAATGAACAGGGGCCTTTCGGGCCCCTTTTCTTTGTCAAAAAGTTGACTTGTGTCGTCCTGGAAACTTGACGCATTTCATTCTCTTCAGGCCGCTTCAGGCCTTGTCTCACCAGGGGGACAGGCCTGTCATAACGGCCGACAGTGCCGTTAACCGGAGTATTTATACGCTTGAAATGAGCTTGACATTATGAGGTCATTGTTCATAATGTTTTAGAGTAATACTTTAGGTTTACGTGGCACGCACCTTGCTTTATCCATTCCATGAGTTAACTCACGAGGGGGAGCCAAATGGATCTGGCGACTTTTATCGGTGTTATCGCTTCTTTTAGTATATTGGTCTCTGCCATCATGATGGGCAGCGGCCTCTCAGCTTTTATCAACATCCCTGCTGTCCTTATTGTCCTGGGTGGAACGATCTGCGCCACCATGATCAACTACCCCCTTAAAGACGTGATTGGTAGTATTAAGGTGGTGCAGAAAGCCTTTTTCGCCAAGACCTTGACCTTTGGGGAAATCATCACCAATTTCGTCAATTATGCTACAAGGGCGCGCAAGGAGGGCATCCTGGCCCTGGAGGCTACCTTACCGGAAATTCAGGATGATTTTTTGAAAAAGGGCCTGCAGCTCACGATTGACGGCCTGGAACCTCAATCCATCACCGAGATCCTGGAAACCGAGATTGCATTCGTTGAAGACCGCCACCGACTGGGCGCGGAATTGTTTCAGACCATGGGTACCTTTTCTCCAGCTTTTGGGATGATCGGTACCTTGATCGGTCTGGTGCAAATGTTGCAAAGCATGGACGATCCCTCGACTATCGGCCCGTCCATGGCCGTGGCCTTGATTACGACCTTTTATGGCGCCGTGCTGGCCAATGTCCTCTTTCTGCCCATTTCTGGCAAACTGCGCACCAGGAGCAAGGAGGAAAGCCTGCTCAAAGAGATGATCCTCCATGGAATCATCTCCCTCTCACGAGGAGATAACCCGCGGATTATTGAGCAGAAACTGCACTCATTCCTGCCGCCCGTCCTGAGAGTCTCCACCTTCGAGTAGGAGTAAATTCTTCATGGCGCGTAAAAAAGAAGAAAAAAGGCCTGAGTGGGAAAAAACCAATATTGGATTGATGATGTTCACCGCGCTGATGATCATTCTTCTCGCCTTCTTCATCATGCTCTCGACCATGTCCGTCATAGACGAACGCCGGGAGCAAGTGGTCCTCGGTTCCCTGATCGGCTCCTTTGGCATCCTTCCAGGCGGCCTCTCCCCAACACGCACCGAAGCCCACAGCCTGGCCCCGCCTTCAAGCCCCCTGCAAGTTATTAAATCCGACATGGAACAGTTGAAGGATATCTTCACTCAAAGGACGATCGAGGATAAGATCAATTTTCTCAGAGGACGAACACGCCGTATTATCAGCTTTCAGGAAGCGGTCTTATTTCCTCCCGGCGAGGTGGAAATCCTGCCTGAAATGAAACCGGTCCTGATGGAACTTGCCAACGTTTTACGAGGATCAGACTACCCGATCATCATCGAGGGACATACTGACGACCTGCCGCCGCGAGACGAAACATTGATCAACAACTGGTTCGTTTCGGCGACTCGATCAGCCAACATCCTGAAATTCTTTATAAATGAAGGAGGGCTCGACCCCAACCGTCTCTCGGCCTTCGGGTATGCCGGTTACAGACCGGTTGCAGCGAACAACTCTCCTGAAAACAGAAGGCGGAATCGCCGTGTTGACCTGATTCTGGATACGACCCGCCAGATGGCCCTCTGGCGCTATCAAAAGGAATCCTGGAAATTGAAACCGCTCACCTTTAAAGGCTTCACTTTTCATCTTTTTGGCGGAAAGGAAACCCCCTGAGGACGTTATGGCCAGGAAGAAAAGTTCAGAAGACCCGAGCGCTAAGGTCAACCCCTTGGGATGGATGGTGACCTTCTCTGACCTCATTACCTTGTTGCTGACCTTCTTTGTCCTCCTTATTACCATGTCGTCCATGGATGTTAAAACCGTTCGGCAGGCCTTTGAAGCCTTCACCGGCGGCTCCGGGCCTTTCGAATTCGGCAAAAAAGGCAAGATGGAGGACCTGGCCCAAATCATCTCCCTAATCAACCGCGCCTCGCCTCAAACGCTCCTGGAAAACATAAACATCAAGGAAGTCATTTTCAAATTTGATGAGGCTGGTTACCAGCGCCTCATGAAGCTCCTCGAGAAAGATATAAAAGTGAGAGTTACTGAAAAGGGTCTGGCCATTCAGCTGGCTAATTACATCCTTTTCAATGAAGGGGAATCAGGTCTTCGTATGGAGCATCTTCCTCTGCTGCACCGACTGGCCGGGGTTATCCGGGCAGTAGGCCGCTATCCCGTGTCCATCGAAGGGCATACCGATGGAACTGAGGCTGAAGGCGGCTCCGGAGAATTCGCCTGGCAGCTCTCCCTGGCTCGAGCCATTAATATCCTGGAATACTTTACTGAAGATGAAGGCCTTTCTCCAGGCCGGTTTCGAGTGGGAGGATACGGGCCTTCAAAACCGATTTATCCTGACGACATCCCGGAAACTAGGGTCAAGAACCGAAGAATTGAGATAATATTATATAAAGAACAACTTGGTTAGAGGAGTAGTTATGGCTGATGAAGAGAGAGAAGAGGTAACTGAGGAAGCGGCGGGCGGCGGGAAAGGCATGCTGCCTTTATTGATTATCGTGGCGGCCGTGGTGGTGGTGCTCTTGGGAGCGGTTATTGCCTTGCTGATATTTGCTCCTGGTGTGGTTCCTTTTGGGGGAGAAAAGCCGGCCGCTGAGACTGACTCTTCAGTCCAGGAGTCTGCCGCAAAGGAGGAAACTCAGGAGGAAGCTGAAACCCTGGGTATCCTGTACTCTATGCCGCCCTTCATCGTTAATCTGGTTGACCCGACGGTGCAGCGCTACCTGAAGCTCAAAGTGGAATTAGAGCTGAACAACAAAGAAGTTCAAGCCGAGATTGATCTCCGAATGCCTCAGATAAAAGACAGCCTTCTGGTGCTGCTTTCCAGTAAAACTTTTATTGATATTAAAACGGTCGAAGGCAAGATGCGGCTCAGAATGGAGATTATCGGCCGCATCAATAATTTCTTGACAAGTGGCCGCGTAAAAAACGTTTACTTCACTGAATTTGTAGTCCAGTGAGGAACATCGCATGAGCAAGATTTTATCCCAGGACGAGGTGGACGCCCTGTTAACGGGTATGTCCGGTGGTGAGATTGAGACCGGGACAGACGAGATTGAAGAAGATACCAATATCACGGCCTATGATCTGACCAATCAGGACCGTATCATCCGGGGCCGGATGCCCACCCTGGAAATCATAAATGACCGCTTCGCCCGGCTGTTGAGGGCCACGCTCTCCAGCGCTCTGCGCAAGGTGATTGACGTTTCCTCATTCTCCGTTGATATGATCAAGTTCGGAGAATTCATGCGTTCCCTTCCAGTACCGACCAGCTTACACATCTTCAAGATGGACCCTTTAAGAGGACATGGAATTGTGGTTATTGAGACAAAGCTGGTCTTCAACCTGGTGGATAACTTCTTTGGGGGCGCAGGCCTTTCCTTTATCAAAATCGAAGGGCGAGACTTCACGGCCATCGAAAACCAGCTCATTAATAAAGTCATCCTGATGGCCCTCACTGACATGGAAAAGGCTTGGAATCCGGTTCACCCCATCAGCCTCAGCTTCGTCCGTTCGGAAACCAATCCCCAGTTTGCCAGCGTGGTCGCCCCGACCGAGGTGGTTATTGTCATCAAGTTTGAGGTGGAGCTGGAGCAATCTGTGGGCACACTGATCATCTGCATCCCTTACTCAACGATCGAACCAATCCGATCCAAGCTTTACGCCGGGTTCCAGAGTGATCAGCTGGAGATGGATCATGCATGGATTGACCGTTTCATCGAGCGGGTCCGGCAGGCTGAGGTGGAGATCTCGGTCGAACTTGGCCGGGTGAACCTTTCCGGGCGGGAGCTGTTAAACCTGAAAACTGGCGATGTCATACAGCTGCAGCAGAATGTTGATCATCCCCTGACAGCCAGGGTAGCCGGCGTTCCAAAATTTCGCGGCCACACCGGCCTGCATAAAGGCAGTAAGGCCTTTCAGATCATAAACGAAATTAAGGAGTCCAAACCCCAAACATAATGAGGCAAGGAGATAGCCATGTCTGATAACGAAGTCCTGAATCAAGGCGATATTGATAAGCTCATGAGCGAAGATAAAAGCGTGTCAGATGACTTCGATGATTCGCTCAAGGAAGAGGCCGAGGTTGAGACGGCTCAGGCCGAGGAAAAAGAGGCCGCCCCAGCGCACAGTTTTGACGCGCCTCTTGAAGAAAAAGACCGAAAAGCCGAAGGACCGGGCCGCTCCCTCGACTTCATCCTGGACATTCCACTAGAGGTTACCGTTGAACTCGGCCGGACCAAGATGCTCATTAACGACCTGCTCCAACTCGGGCAGGGCTCGGTTATCGAACTGGACAAGCTGGCTGGCGAGCCTCTGGAAATCCTGATCAATAACAAACTGGTCGCTCGAGGAGAGGTTGTGGTTATCAATGAAAAATTCGGCGTACGGCTGACTGACATCGTCAGCCCCATGGAACGGGTGCAGAGCCTGGCCTGAAGACAGGGGTATAAAAAGATGAGCCTTAAAGTCCTGAAACCTGCCGCCGCCGCTCTGGTATTCAAACTGGCTTTGGCCCCCGCTAGGGCCATGGCAGCGGTTGAGGCCCCGGGAACGGAGGCCCCGGACCTATTCACCGCCGGAATCAAAATGGTCTCCTCCCTGCTCCTCCTGGTCGGCGCGCTGCTGCTCATCCTTTACCTTTTCCGGCGTCTAGCCGCGGCGCGGAACGGAACTCTCGGCAGCCACGATGTCATCCATGTTATCGCCACCCGTCATCTCGCGCCAAAAAACTACATCACCGTGGTCGAGATAGGGGATTCGGTCCTGACCCTGGGAGTCACCAGTGAAAATATCTCCTGCCTGGACAAAACGCCTGCCGATTCCTTTATTAAAAAGGCCGCACCCACGACCGGCCAAGGCGCCAAAGGCAGCTTTGCGCATCGCCTAAAGGTCCTGACCAGCCAGACGCCGATATTCTTCAAGGAAACAAAACAGCAATGATTATCGCTCGAAGAAAAAAAGCCTTCTTTTGCGCCATCCTGCTCCTGGTGATAATAGCCGCCGGAGCCGGTTCAGCTCAGGCCCTTCAGATCCCGACCATTAACATCGCGCTTGAGGAAGCCGAAAAACCGGAGCAGGTGGCCACGGTCATAAAAATCCTATTTCTCTTGACGGTCCTGACCCTGGCGCCTTCGATCCTGATCATGATGACCTCTTTTACCCGACTGGCGATTGTTTTTCATTTCCTGCGGCAGGCCATGGGAACCCATCAGTCTCCTCCCAATCAAATCATCGTCGGCCTGGCTCTCTTTCTGACGATTTTCATCATGGCGCCGGTGTGGACCAGGATCAACGAACAGGCCCTGCAGCCTTACATGGCCCGGCAGATCAACGAGGAAAAGGCCTTCAAACTGGCGTCGGTGCCAGTCAGGGAATTCATGTTCAGGCAGACTCGGGAAAACGATCTGGCCCTGTTTATGAATATTTCTCACCTGAAGCGCCCGGCCAATAAGGACGAGGTACCCTTGACCGTCCTCATCCCGGCCTTTGTCATCAGTGAATTGAAAACCGCTTTTACCATTGGTTTCATTCTATACGTGCCTTTTCTAATCATTGACATGGTTGTGGCCTCAGTCCTCCTTTCCATGGGCATGATGATGCTGCCACCCATTATGATCTCTCTCCCCTTTAAGCTCATGCTTTTCGTTCTGGTTGACGGCTGGCATCTGCTTGTTGGGTCCATGGTCAGGAGCTTCGGTTAAGTTATGAGTCCGGATTTCGTTGTCAATTTCGGACGTGAAGCCATCATTATCACTTTAATGCTGGCTTTACCCATGCTCGGCCTCGGTTTGATCGTCGGCCTGATCGTTTCCATCTTTCAGGCCGTAACCTCGATCCAGGAGATGACGCTGACTTTTATTCCCAAGATTCTGGCGATCATGATCGCCTTGATCATCTTTGCACCCTGGATGATGGAAAAACTGCTTACATTCACTCAGAACGTGATCATAAACATCCCGACCTATGTCAGATAAGGCTGAAGATGGCGCTTACATCTTTTAATGCAGCGGAATTCATGGCCTTTACCCTCATCCTGATCCGGATCTCGGTCATCCTGGCGGTTGTGCCAATCTTTGGCAGCCGCCTCATTCCGCCCCAGATCAGAATAGCCCTGACCATGGTCATGACCTTCTTTCTCTGGACCAGGATAAACGTGGACATCTCTTACTTTCCGACCAGTATTCTTGGCTTTATTCCTTTGATCCTGGGTGAAGTCTTCATCGGTCTGGCCATGGCCCTGCTCATCCGGACCATCTTTGCCGGGGTTCAGCTTGCGGGCCAGTATATTGGCTATCAGATGGGCATGGCCATTGCCAATGTCATGGACCCCCAGACCGGGACCCAGGTCTCGATTTTGTCTGAATTCTCCCATGTCCTGGCCCTCTTTATGTTTCTGGCCTTTAACGGCCATTACTTTATCATCAAAGGTCTGGTGGAAAGCTTCGAACTGATCACCCCCGGCCATCTCTTCCCCAACCCGGCTATTTTTGATCTGGTTTCTGGAGCGGCGGCGAAGATGTTCATTATTGCCGTCAAGATCTGTGCGGCCCCTTTTGTCGTCCTGTTTTTCACCAAGGTTTCCATGGGCATCATTGCCAAGATGGTGCCTCAGATGAACGTTCTCTTCGTGGGGCTGCCGCTCTACATTATGATCGGTCTTTTAATCTTTGCGCTTTCTCTCACCTTTTTCCCGCCCATTCTGAAAAAGGCCCTTGCTGACCTCGATCTATCGGTCTTGGCCCTGCTTCGGGCTATGTGAGCAGACCATGGCTGAGGACAAAAGTAGCAAGACGGAAAAACCAACCGCCAAAAGGCGAAGAGAGGCGCGCCAAAAGGGGCAGGTGCCTAAAAGCATGGAACTTAATTCCGTGGTCGTGCTTATGGCCGGTCTCTTTATCCTCTTCTTTCTTTCAGGCCATCTTTATCAACAGTTAACCGGCCTCATGGCCAGCACATTTTCGCAAGCGGCTCAAATACCAATGGAAGGCAAAGATTTCAACATCTTCCTGGTTGGTAAAGCCCGTGACGTCCTGGTCTTACTCATTCCCGTCTTCATTGTTGTCCTCTGCGCGGCCTTAATCACGAACATTCTTCAAGTCGGACTGCTTTTCTCCGGGGCAAGCATCACGCCCAAGCTTTCCAAGCTGAGCCCCATTAAGGGCTTCGCGAGGATTTTCTCCCTGCGCACTCTCATGGAGCTCTTCAAGTCTGTTGCCAAGATTTCTATCATCGCCGCCACGGCCTACCTGACCATCAGAGGCGAGATGGACACTATCCTGGGGCTGGGCCAGCTCGAACCTAAGGAAATCGGCTATTTCGCCGTTCGGATTGCGTTCATTCTCTTCATCAAGACATGCTGGATCATGGTCGCTCTGGCTATTTTGGACTATACCTTCCAGAAGTGGCAGAGTGAAAGAGATCTGAAGATGAGTCGAGAGGAACTGAAAGAGGAAACCAAACAGACAGAAGGCGACCCTCACGTCCGGGCCAGGATCAGAGCCGTTCAGAGGGAGATGGCCCGCAGACGGATGATGGCCGCTGTGCCCGAGGCTGACGTCGTCGTCACCAACCCCCTCCATCTGGCCGTGGCCCTCAAGTATGACAGCCAGGAGACCGAAGCGCCGGTGGTGGTGGCCAAGGGCCGGAATATCATCGCTGAGAAAATCAAAGAAATCGCTAAGGAGCACGATATCCCGATCGTGGAGAATGAAACGCTGGCCCGGGGTCTATTTCATTCCGTGGAAATAGGCGAGATAATCCCGGTTGAATTTTACGAGGCCGTGGCCGATGTGCTGGCTTACATCTATCAGATCAAAGGCAAGGTGATCAATGGCTGATCAAGCGGGCAGCGCCGCGGTCAGGTCCTGGGGGATCGCCGATACCCGGGATATCGCTGTCGGCGTCGGCGTCGTCGCTATCCTGGGCGTCATGATCCTGCCCGTGCCCACACCGGTCCTGGACTTTTTTCTCACCTTCAATATTACCCTGGGGATCATCATCCTTCTCACCTCGACGTACACCCTCAAGCCCCTGGATTTTTCGATCTTCCCTTCCCTGCTCCTCATAGTTACCCTTTTCAGGCTCTCGCTCAATGTGGCCTCGACCAGGCTGATCCTGCTGCGGGGTGAGATAGGTTTATCTGCCGCCGGACAGGTGATCAAGGCCTTTGGCAGCTTCGTTGTCGGCGGGAATTACGTCGTGGGCATAATCATCTTCGCCATCCTGGTGATCATCAATTTCGTAGTTATCACCCGAGGCGCAGCGCGCATTGCCGAGGTTGCGGCCAGATTCACCCTCGATGCCATGCCAGGCAAGCAGATGGCCATTGACGCCGACCTGAACGCCGGGCTGATTGACGAGGATGAGGCTCGCGGCCGCCGGGCGGAAATCGCCCGTGAAGCCGACTTTTACGGCGCCATGGACGGCGCTTCCAAGTTCGTGCGCGGAGACGCCATTGCAGGCCTCATCATCACTATCATCAACATCCTCGGCGGCCTGATCATCGGAGTCCTGCAAAAGGGTATGGATTTAACCACCGCGGCTCAAACATATACCGTGCTAACCGTGGGCGACGGCCTGGTGGCGCAGATCCCGGCCCTCATTATTTCAACATCAGCCGGCATCATCGTCAGCCGGGCAGGCACTGAAAAGACCATGAGCCGGGAGCTGACCAGTGAGTTCTTGAAGCACCCCCAGGCCATGCTCATCGCGGGCGGGATTATCTTCCTCTTTGGACTTATGCCTGGCCTGCCCAAATTTCCCTTCATGATCTTAGG
Source organism: Deltaproteobacteria bacterium (assembly GCA_019308995.1). NCBI lineage: Bacteria > Pseudomonadati > Myxococcota > Myxococcia > Deltaproteobacteria bacterium. The sequence continues at coordinate 28,420 of JAFDHD010000023.1, forward strand.
CGGCGTCTTTGCCTTCATCGGCTTCACCGCGACGCAGCAAAAGAAAATGATCGAGACCGAAAAGATCAAAATCGCTGAAAGAGAGGCCGTGGCCCGGCCCCCAGGCCCGGAGCGTGTGGAGTCGCTTCTGCCTCTGGACGTGCTGGAACTGGAAGTCGGCTACGGCCTCATCCCTCTGGTTGACGAAGAACAGAACGGCGAGCTCCTGGAGCGCATTCGCTCCATTCGCCGCCAGTTCGCCCTGGAAATGGGCTTCGTCGTCCCGCCCATGCACGTTCGTGATAACCTGCAGCTCAAACCCGGGGAATACTCCGTCCTGATCAAAGGCATTGAGGTCGCCCGGGTCGAGCTGATGCTGAATCATTACCTGGCCATGGACCCTGGAGATGCAAAAAAGAAGATCGAGGGCATCGAGACCACGGAACCGGCTTTTAACCTGCCTGCCATCTGGATTCCGGAAAACAAAAAGGAAGAGACTCAGTATGCGGGCTACACTGTTGTTGATCTGGCCACGGTCATCGCCACTCACCTCACCGAGTTGATCCGGACCCACGCCGATGAATTGCTCAACCGCCAGGACGTTCAGAGCCTGATTGACAACGTGGCTCAAACCAACAGCAAGGTCGTCGAGGAATTGATTCCCGGTCTGCTCAATGTGGGTCAAGTCCAGAAGGTGCTGCAGAACCTGCTCCGAGAGCGGGTCTCCATCAGGGACCTTCAGACGATTCTCGAAACCTTGGCCGACTATGCCGCGCTGATCAAGGACACGGACCTGCTGACCGAATACGTCCGTCAGCGACTGGCCCGCTCTATTGTCCGCCAGTATGAAGCGCCCGAAGGAGAGCTGCCTCTCCTGACCCTGGGCCAGGACATTGAAGACCAGCTCGCCAACTCCATCACCGAGACGGAGCAAGGCGCCTTCCTCTCCCTCGAGCCTGAAGCAGGCCAGAAGATATTGAGCGCCCTCAATAAATCCCTTCAAAATATGGTTGAAATGAACTACCAGCCCCTTGTTCTCTGTTCGCCTGTAGTCCGCCGGCATCTGCGCAAGCTGACCGAGCAGTTTTTACCAAATCTGGTTATTCTGTCTCACAATGAGATAACGCCGACAACCAGGATCAAGGTCCTGGGCGAAGCGGGATTGAAAGATGCGGATTAAACGCTTTGAAGCCCTGGATATGAAGACCGCTCTGACTAAAGTCAGGGAAGAGCTGGGTTCGAATGCGGTGATCATCTCAACCAGGGAGATTGAGAACAAGGAAGGGCTGCCGCCTTCGGTTGAAATCACGGCCGGGGCCGACCACCATTCAGTCATCCTGGCAAGTTCGTCACCAGACGGCCAGGACATGAGTCGTCCCGAAAAAGATGCAAAGGAAGCCGAGCCGAACCTGCAAGTTATGCATAAAACAATGGAGAATGAACTGAACCAGATCAAGGAGCTGCTCCTGGACCTGACCCATCGCTCCAGGTTGTCTGAACGGCTCCGAAATCGAACGGACCTGGTCCGCCTCTATCGTAACCTCATCGAATCCGAGCTTGATCCAGCCCTGGCCCGAGGCCTGATCGAGCAGATCGCGACTCAGGGAAACGGAAAAGGCCCGGACCCTAAGACACTTCTCACGAAAAAGCTCTGCCTCCTGCTCCAAACGAACGATCCCATAAATTCTCCGGCTGAACCGGGACGTCCTAAACTGGTGGCCCTGGTTGGGCCGTGCGGGGCTGGCAAGACCACGACCCTGGCCAAGCTGGCGGCAATAATGGCCTTGAAAAAGAAAAAAAAGGTGGCTTTAATCAGCCTGGACAGCTATCGTCTAGGAGCGGTCGCTCAACTCAGAACATATGCCCGGGTCATGGGGCTGCCGTTCAAGGCGGCCCAAAGTAGTGAGGATTTCAAGCAGTGGGTCGAGCTTTTTGAAGACATGGACTTGATTTTGATTGATACACCCGGGCGTGCGCTTTCCGAGCCCGACCGTCTTGAGGAGGTTGCAAAGGCTATCAATCAATTCGATGAGGCTATCATGCTTCTTGTCCTCTCCGCCGCAGCCAAGGACCGAAACCTGACCGCGGCCATCGAACGAACGCGGGACCTGCCGGTCAAGGGCCTGATTATTTCCATGATTGATGAAACAGATCGCTACGGCAATGTGATCAATAATCTGATAAAGTTTAAAACACCAGTATCATATCTGACCAACGGCCAGAAGGTCCCTGATGACATTATCCCGGCTACTCCGAATCGCCTGGTGGCATTGATAAACCCTGGACTCGTCAATAACTGAACAAGGAGGCAGAGAAAATCTTTATGACGCGAAACCGGAAAGCAGAAGCTGAGCACACCACCGAACCAGAAGCCAGGCCTGTGCGGGCCATCTCGATCACCAGCGGCAAAGGCGGAGTAGGCAAAACCAACATCGCAGCCAACCTGGCCATCGCTCTGGCCAGACAAGGGCAGGAAGTCCTGGTTTGGGACGCTGATCTGGGGCTGGCCAACATTGACGTCATCCTGGGCCTCAATGCGCTGTATAATATCAACCATCTCCTTAACGGAGAAAAAAACCTGGAAGAAATTATCATCCAAGGACCGAGCGGTATCAAAATAATGCCAGCCAGCTCCGGGGTCCAGGAGATGGCCAATCTGGGCGAAGGGCAAAAGATGAGACTGCTCAGCGAGTTCGATAACTATAACGCTGACCTGAACTTCCTCCTGATTGACACCGGCGCCGGAATCAGCTCGAATGTCATGTACTTCAACATGGCGGCTCAGGACCGCATCATCGTGGTTACCCCGGAGCCGACTTCGATCACCGACGCCTATGCCCTCATAAAAGTCATGACCACCAAATATAATACCAAGAAATTCCAGATTCTGATCAACCTGGTTGCAAGTTCCAGGGAAGCCAAGGACGTTTTTACATTGCTCAGTGCGGTGGCAGACAAGTATCTGACCTCCATCTCACTGGACTACCTCGGCTTTATCCCTAAAGATGAATATATCCCAAAGGCAATATTAAAACAGCAGGCGGTGCTGGACCTGTACCCTTCAGCTGATTGCAGTAAGTATTTCAACAACCTGGCTAAACGGATACTCAGCACCCCGGCAGATACCGGCCTGGATGGAAACATCAAATTCTTATGGAAGAGGATGTTGCAGATTTAATAAGATGTCCCCTCAAAACAGCAACCATAGCTACAGGCAAATGAAAGAACTGCCCCAGCCGGGACACGATTCATGGAGCAGTCTGACCGAGGAGGAACGGACTGAATACATAGAGAAATATGCGCCGCTCATACGCTACATTGCTGACCGTCTGGCCTTGCGCCTGCCCAGTCATGTCTCACGTGAAGACCTGATCAGCTCCGGTGTCCTGGGCCTGATTGACGCCATTGACAAGTTCGATCCTGACCGAAATATCATGTTCAAGACCTATGCGGAATTTCGAATCAAGGGGGCGATACTGGATGAATTGAGATCCATGGACTGGGTACCGCGTTCTATTCGCAGGAAATCCAGCCAGCTGGAAAAAACCTACCAGGACCTGGAGATGGAACTGGGGCGGGCAGCGGCAGACGAAGAGGTGGCTGAGGCCATGGGGCTTTCTATTGAAGGCTTCCATCGTTTGCTGGATGAGGTCAGGAGCGCCTCGATCCTGAATATTGACATCTTTTTCGGCTATCTTCACAATCATAGCCGTGACGACCTCTTCGATCTCATGACCAAAGAAACCAGCCAGGACCCGTTAGCCGCTCTCAATATGCAGGAAATCAGAAACATCCTGGCACTAACCATAGAGAAATTACCGGAAAAAGAGAAGCTTGTCATCTCGATGTACTACTATGACGAATTAACCATGAAAGAGATCGGCGAAGTCCTGGATTATACTGAATCCCGGATCAGCCAGCTTCATACCAAGGCCATCGCGCGCCTCCACGCTCGCCTGCGCCATTACTTCGAGACTCAACCGAGATAAAGACCATGGCTGAGGAAAACGACGAACTGCTGAAAGACACGGACCTCGAGGAAGAAGACCTGGAAGGAAGCGATCAACTCCTCCACGCAGAAGGCTTTCCTGCTGAGACGCCTTTAGTGGAAGACGCTGGCCCTCCGACCAAAAAGGTCGAACTAGATGTTGAAGAACTGCCAGAAGAGTTGGCCAGGGAAGAAGAGCCGGAAGAAGAGGAAGAGGAACACCTGGAAGAAGAAGCCGTCGAGGAAGAAGAACCCCGGAAATTAAAAACCGCTAAATACAAGCTTTTCATAGCCGGAACTGCCGGCGGACTGATCCTGATTCTGATCATAGCCGGACTTATTCTCTTGATCGGCCCTGGCAAGAAAAAGGTGGACCAAGTCGGATCAGCCGAACCGGTCAGGCAAAAACTCCTGGTCAACATGAAACCGTTCATCATTGACTTCTCCTCCTCCGGCCAGGACGTGATCCTCAAACTCACCATGTCACTGACCTTCTCCAGCCCGGAAGCCGAGGCTGAATTCAAAAATCAGCAGGTCGTCATGCGGGACCTGATTTACCGCTTCCTGCAGGGACACGCCTCGGTTGATCTCAATAAGCGCGCCGCCTTACTGTCCCTGCAGAAAGATATCGCCAGATTGATTAACTCGGCCCTGACCCGAGGGCAGGTAAACATGGTCCTGTTCCAGGAGCTCCTGCTGGTTTGAGGTGTAATTATGTTCGCCCCTGATGACATGAATATCGTTCTCATTCAGACACCGAATGTTGAGAAAACCCAGCAGGCGGAACAGCAGAACCCGGACCAGACCCAGCGCCACGCCGCAGTTAAGGAAGCAGAGGAACACCGCACCAGGATGGAATCCGTGCAGACAACTGACGATACAAAAGAAATCAAGCCTCTGGATAACGAAAAACAGGAAAAAAAACGAACCCGGGACCAAAAAAAATTCCAGGCCGAATCTGAGGACATAGAGACACAAGAACCAGCAGAAGAAGAGACCGAGGCCGGAAACATCGTGGACGTCCTCATATAAAATACAGGGAGCATCGAGTTGTTCATGGATTTGTTAAGCCTTCAATTTTGGTTAGCATTTCAGATTATTCTGGAAGCCTTCCTGCTCGCCCTTATAATTATCTTCTTTTTACGTCTGCGCCGTCTGGGAGATTCGAAATTCCAAACACCAGAACATATTGAGAAGGCCCTCAATCAATTTATCACGGAATCAGAAAAGCTATCCGTTCATTTTACCGAAAATTTGAAACAAAAAAAGGAACTTAGCCTGAGCCTGCTTCTTAAGCTGGAACGGAAGATTAATGAGATGAATCAGCTCCTGGAAAG